>CALMNJ010000522.1 GCA_937868675.1 uncultured Bacteroidota bacterium
CATGCCCGAGCCAACATCATACGTGCCAACAACGTTGTTAAGGGTGATGCCATATTGCAGGTTGTTGAACTGGCTGTACCGGATAGAGTGATTGAATGTGCTTGTTGTTATATTAATACCCTCGTAACCGGGAACAAGTCCTGTTGGTACAGTCTTGTTGCTTCTAAACACGGCATAGTCGCAAAAGAAATCGAGCAGATTGTGGCCTACAACGCCGTGGTAGTTATCCCAGAATCGGTTACCGAAATCAATAAACTGTTGCACAGCGGTGCCTGGTCTTAAATCGAGCCTGGCATTCATAACACCAGCGCTTTGATTGATCCCCGTGCCGCTGAAACCCGGCAGGTTTGAGTTAGACTGTCCGTTCTGGAACACGTTGTTCATGGTTGTTAAACTTGCATCCTGCACATCAATACCAACCCCCATATTATCAAACAGGTTAAAATCATTCCAGTTTCCGCCATAGGTATGACCAAATTCAACACCAGCGGAGGTTGGCATGCCGTTTTGCGCTGCAATGCTGCTTATGGTGATGCCTGCATAGGAAGACTGATTTGCGTAAGGGATTTTTATACCGGGTACAAAAGATGCACTGCCCAGCATGTATGGTGCTGCAATGCCTGTAGTGGCACCAGGCGCCGCATATCTTAATTCGGCTGGAGCTATAGTGCCAACTTGTGGCCAGGTTGGGGTGCTTGTATTAAAGGTAAACGGAAGATTACGGCAGGTAAATACACATTTTGTAAGACCAATGGGTATGTTGTTTACGCTTGTGTTGGAATTGGCAATATTGATTCCAATATGGTTCTTATTAAAAATTACCTGCGACAAATTAATAGGAGGGCTGGCCATTGCCGATGAAATATTGCTTAAGTCAACCGCCGTTTTGGCATCTTCCACAAGGCTCGACAGGTTGCCGGAACTGCTGATACTTGCGCCATCCTGCACCACAATACCATCCCACATTTTTGCACCACAGGCATATAAGTGCACATTATTTAAATCAAGATTCAAACCGGCGGGCACCGTTATCTTAACGTTGGGGTAAATCTGAAATTCGGAGTTCGCAAAACTGGTATTGCCAGTCAGTGTAATGTTGTTGGTAATTAAGTAAGAGCCGCCACTATAGTTGGTTCCGAGATTACCCTGCGATATGGCTGGCGTGAGCCAGGTGTCAATCGGATGATCACAGCACTCATCGGTAACTCCTACATACAGTGATGCGATAGTAGGGCAATACCCGTTACCGCTTGCCTGCACATAGTAAGTAGTTCCACTGGTTGGGTAAACCGTCACCGATGGTCCGTTACTGTTTAAAGGCGATAGCCAGGAATAAGTAACCGGCCCACCCGTGCAACTGCTGCAATTGGCCTGAAGCTGAACACCACCGGTTGAATTGGAACAGTTAACAGGATTGGCAGGAATGGATGTAACATTGATTGGCATTCCACTCACATTGTTATAGGTCCAGTAAACACTTCTTACAAATGTTCCGCAGGGAGTGGTAATGGCTACATTAACCAGCCCGGAGCCGCCGCCAGGTGCAGACACCTGAATGATGGGCGAGTTTGGATTGCTGGTAATTGACCAACCCAATGGTAAGGTCCATACATAAGAAGCCCCCGAAACCGGAGCGGTAGAGAAAATGTTCGTGTAATTGCAAAAATTAGGACTGCCCGTAATACTACAGCCACCCAAATTATAAAGCTGAAGAACTTCGCTTGTTGAAAGAGCTTTATTAAAAAAATAAAATTCATCCAGATAGCCCTGAAAATAACGCGAGTTGTTATTTTGGTCTTTACCTATTTTAAGAGTGTTGTAAAGTATGGTGTTAAGAGCCTGTGAAGTGGCGCCTGTTGAACAGTTGGAATAAGCCATTGGAACACCGTCAATATAAAAATACAAGCTGAACACACTTGTGTTTGTTGAGCTGTAAACGGCCACCACATGGTGCCAGTTATTGTCGGACAGGTTTACGCAGCTTGGATAGGACGTGGCCACATTATTTACATCCAGTCCAACACCGGCACAGCTGTAATTAAACTCTATTTCAAACACAGAACCATCGTTGCCCGAGGACGCATCGGTGCCCTTACCATACGCAAAAATAGATTTCACGGTTGCTGTGCTGCCAGAGTTTGTATAGGAGGTTTTCATCCAGAATGCCACCGACCTTGAGGCGCTTCCCGATACCGTGCCAAAGTAACCAGGGAAATCAATATAATCGGAAGTGCCATTAAAGTAGTACGCACTGTTTGGATTTCCGCATCGGTCTGTTGCCAGTGTGGCACCAAAAACCAGGCCATTATGGGGCGTTGCCACCAGCGGATAATCGTTGGCATTGCCATTAAATTGCCAGCCTCCGATCAGATTAGGCAACAGATTGGTTGGTACCGTTTGGGATTTACCCCAAAGGCTTAATAGCATTGGAAGAGCTATCAGGAATATTCTAGTTTTCATTTTCTGTTATTTTTATTTGCACCTACTCTGTCAAAGCTTTTCGGTTTCCGCTTCTTTGGGTCTGCTGCGTTCTCAAACTTCATGGTTCCTTGGCAGCTATTGTATTTAGTTTCCCCTTTCAGGCAATAGCAACCCCACTTCACCCTTCAGTAAAGCCTAATACCTGAATTTTTATTAAGGAAACACCGATGCGCTTAGCACCTGCCAGGAAGACCCGGGTTAAAGGTTTTGTTCATGTTTGTTAGGTTGTAGATTTGCCTACTCTTTGTATGCTTTTCGGCTTCCGCATTTGTCTGTAGTTTTTTAGGTGCTTAAAATTAAAGCGAACACCCGTCCTAAAAAACAACCCCGATTCAGAACCACCATCCCGCTTTATAATTGGCAGAAATGCAATGGTAGCAGAACGTTTAAAATTGATTGTTTTGGTTTCAGCAACAACGCCAACGCTTCAAAGATTGTATTAAAACCCGGCAATTGACCCACTGCAAAAGGAACTACAGGTTTTTTACC
>CALMNJ010000523.1 GCA_937868675.1 uncultured Bacteroidota bacterium
TAATGGCTTCCAAAGCGACAAACTTTGAGAGTTTTTCCTCGTGACTCGAAAACTTCTCATTACTGTAATAAATAAACATATAAACAGTCATATATGTAAACCAAATCACTAAACAGTATAGAACAACTAAGCTAATTTTGGTCCACTTACCTGAGTCAAAAAACAAAAACATAAGCAGCATAAATACCAACAGGTAAATGCCATCTGCTGCTCTTGCTTTTATAACTTAGGGCATTATAAGAACGTAAATTACCATGCACATAGGGCCGAAACCAAGAGCAAAAAAATGCAGAACATTACGCCTCTTCATTGATAAGCTGAAAAGCCAGTAAAAAACAACAAAGGCTATCAGGCTACATTTAAGATATATTGGCACTAGTACCTCTCTATTTATCTTAAACTCCCAAATTCCAACAATATACACAAACACCGCTGTTTGAATGAGGAAAATAAAGCCACCTAGCAATAGATATTTTAAAATGGGCCTTGTTGAAAAAAAGGACATGGCAATAAATTCTGGCTTGTAGTAATTAGCGTTTCTGACATAACTATTTTTATACGAATCTACTTTTTTTAACTAAAGTAGTATACACTCAAAGTACATTGTTTAAAATACGAATAATTTTATATTTCGTAGTAGTCAAGCCCGCCGATAGTGTGACTGAAGGTCATTCCGTTGCATGGATTAAACATGAACCAACTACAGCCAAAAGTTGAGCTGATACATCCGCATTTTTTGCATGCGGTGTTCCAGGGGGAACCCTCGTTGCATTGACAGCTGAAATTTTCAGGCGAACTTGTCACTTCATTTTGAGGTTCTGGATTGTAAGTGGCCGTTGAAAATAAATTGTTTAGCATACCTGTATCAATGCCCTCAGCCGCAAATTGACTTACCAACTGTGGAACATAGGAGTAAAGAGTATCCCTTAAGGTTTGGCCAGATGAGTTATCCTCGTATATGTCTATACTAAGTACCGAAACCTGAAATGAATGCAACAAAGCCTTTTGGCTTGAATTGAGGTTAGAGGTATTGATGTTTCTTTCAGCGAGCGTGTCCATAAAAACATATTTCTCCTCTGCAGTCAAAAGCCTGAACGCTGCTTGTCTGGCTGATCTGGAAGTCATAGCATAAATGGCATAAATATCGCTCATGTTTACGCTAGCTGTTTTGCCCAGTGCGTAGGACTGCTTACCCTTGAATAATTTTTGAAACCCGACATCCGTCCTGAAATCAAAAGTCAGACCGTTGGTCGTTATTGGTCTTAATTGCACTGGAATAACACTATGTTTTTTTGAAAAACTAATTGCTCCGATTACAGCAATCAAACGTACTGCAATCTAAATTTTTACTGTTTTCATCAAAAATATTTTTAATGGTTGTAATGAAGTAATAAAAAAATTTGTGCGACCCAAATTTGGGTTATTTATTTTTTCAGGAAATAAACTATTTAGGTCGTTATCGCTTATTTGCGAGATACTGCCTTTTTAAAATAAGTGGGCAAAAAAACAAAACATTACCGCAAAAAAGAAACCATGACTCTATGCTTGTTAGCTTTTGAGTCGGGCATCCGCGTTAAGCAAATAGGACGAATAGAGCGCTGCGAAATTAATACCAGCTTAACCAGCCAATCACTACTGGCAAAAGCGCTGGATGTAGAGCCCTGTGAATTGATAAGAGTATGTTATAAAACAGACATCTTTTTAAACTATTACTCAGTTTTTCCCTATCAAACCCCCGTGCAGAAAGCAGATAAAATCTCTTTTGCTAATTACTTAAATTAATACGCGTCTATCCTCTCAGGCAGACTGCGGATTTTGCCAGGCATGTCCTGCTTTTAGCCCACACAATTATCAAAGCTATCAAAACAGTTAACCCTTCGATGGCTCCAAAATTATATAGCACCTGCCAATGATTATTTGTACAGGTGTTCTTCAAGAAAACCGTAACCCCCCTGCGTTTAATATAGGTATAGCTTGCCGTACCATAATTATATGCAGGAAAAACAGTACGGTGTAGTGTGTTTAGCGTATTGCCATTTTGCACAATCCGGCTGCCCGTACTGGAAGGTGTTATCGCCCCTTGTTTCATGCCCCACGGTATCCACCGTGAAAACACTAAATGTCATTGGACTCCTTTATTACTAGAACGAACCAGCGAATGAAGGCTCATTATAAACGGAAGAAAAGCAGTGTTGTTTTTTTCAATGCAGCGAGATTGGGGAGGTCATTAAACTAAAGGAAAAGAATTGTTAGCAAACCAAAGAAACAAAATGGGGTCAATCATCCTGATTGGTTTCCGCTTCGTAACCTCAGCAACTCCCACAGCACAATGCCAACGCTCACCGCAATGTTGAGCGAGTGTTTGGTGCCCTGTTGCGGAATTTCAATCACTCCATCGCAGGCATCCACCACGTCCTGTTCAACGCCGTACACCTCGTTACCAAAAACAAGTGCCAGCTTTTCGTCGCCATTAGCAAACTCATTCAGCATGATGCTGTTCTCGGCCTGCTCCACCGCGTACACTTTATATGATTGGTTCTGCAACTCGTTCACCGCCTCCAGTGTGGAGGCACTATGTTTCCAGGCAACCGTTTGCGTAGCGCCCAGGGCTGTTTTTTCGATTTCCTTGTTAGGCGGTGTGCCCGTTACCCCACACAACACTATTTCTTCTATCAGAAACGCGTCGGCCGTGCGAAACACCGACCCCACATTATTGAGGCTGCGAACATTATCCAGAACCACCACCACAGGGCGCTTATTTGAGTTTTTAAATTCGTTTACACTCAACCGGTTAAGTTCGTTATTGCTTAATTTGCGGTTCATTGTCTATCGGCTGGTCACTAAAAATGGTTATATTTAAACTCTAATCTGGTCACTTTTTTTGTGAAAATAAGCAAAGAATTTAAAATCGGGGCCGTGGTAGTTTTTGCCATAGCGGCGTTTATCTGGGGGGTTAACTTTTTAAAAGGTTCCAATCTTTTTACCGAGAAGTATTACATCTATGCCGTTTACCCTAAAATAGACAATCTTATTCCTGCCAATCCGGTGCTCGTAAACGGTTTTAAAGTTGGACAGGTTAATAAAATTTCACTCATTCAACGCAACGGCAAAACCCAGGTGCTGGTAAAAATGTTGCTCTCCGAAGACCTCAAAATTCCGCTCAACTCAACCTGCACGGCCATGAGCGCCGACCTTATCGGCAATAAAGCGGTGTCGCTGGTTCTGGGCGACAGTACTGCTTATGCCAATAACGGCGATACCCTGTATGCCGAAACCGAGCAGGGGTTAAAAGAATCGTTCAACAAACAAATAGCGCCGCTCCAGGCCAAAGCCGAGAAACTGATCGGAAGCGTGGATAGCGTGATGACCGTTGTGAATATGGTTTTAAACACCAAAACACGCGGTAATATTGAGCAAACATTCGAAAGCGTAAGAAAATCAATCCTGAGTATTGAAAAAACAGCTTACAAAATGGACGATCTGGTGGCCCTCGAAAAACCAAAAATTTCAGGTATCCTCAACAACCTTAACGCTATTACAGGAAACCTGAGCAAGAGCGAACAAAAAATCAATAACGCGCTCACCAACTTCAGCAACCTTTCCGACAGTCTCTCAAAAGCACGCCTGAGCAGCGCGGTAAACAATGCCGACAATACGCTGAAGGAACTTAACAGCCTGATTTCGAAAATAAACGAAGGCCATGGAACCCTTGGCAAACTGGCTAAAAACGATTCATTGTACAACAACCTCAACAAATCGGCCGAAGATCTTGACAAAC
>CALMNJ010000524.1 GCA_937868675.1 uncultured Bacteroidota bacterium
GCACTTAAAACAGGTTACCTGCGTCTCGCCATATTTCCGTTTACAGCAGCAATACTGCTTTGGTTTTACAGCACGCATTTTAAAAAACAACTGCTTACCGGAAATATCACGGTATCATTGCTTACCGCTTCGCTGGCATTTGTTCCGTTTGTTTTTGAGATGGGTGTACTCAATAAAATGCATCCAGACCTTATCACAAATAACATGCTGAGCATTCTTTCGGTATTTAAAATTTTATTCATTTTCTCGTTGTTCGTTTTTATCACCAGCCTGGCACGCGAAATAATAAAAGACATGGAGGATTACAAGGGCGATGAAGCCACCGGAGGTCGCACCATGCCAATTGTTTGGGGCATTCGCACCAGCAAATTCAACGTTTTCTTTTTGCTGATTATTACTGCTTTATTGATGTTATTTGTAGTGTATAACACCATCAAAGCGCAACGGGTTATTTTTTCGCTCAATAACCTGTACATTCTGTTTACCCTGATTGTGCCACTGGTTATGCTCGCCCTGTATGTACTCAGGGCTAACAGCAGTGCGCATTTTAAACGGGCCAGTCTGTTTCTTAAATTCATCATGCTGATGGGATTATGTTACAGCATTGTGTATTATTATACTGCCTGATTTCTGTTATGAATCCAATCGAAAAAAAGCTCCACGGATTTCCATATAAAATAATCCTCGGCTCCGCCTCGCCCCGCAGGCAGGAACTACTCAAAAGCCTTGGCTTTTCATTCGAGGTGTCACCCACCCACACCGGCGAAAACTTTCCGGAAAACCTGAAAGCCCAGGATATTCCGCTTTTTCTGGCAAAAAAGAAAGCCGATGCGTTTGAACGTGAATTAACATCAGGCGAACTATTAATTACCTCTGATACCGTGGTTTGGTGTGACGAAAAAATTTACAATAAACCGGCCGATTTTACCGAAGCCTCGCAAATGCTTAAAGAGCTCGGTGGAAAAATGCACGAGGTATTTACAGCGGTTTGCCTTACCAGCAAAAACAAACAGGTATTGTTTTACGACACAAGCCGGGTTTACTTTAAATCCTTTTCGAACGATGAAATAGCCTTTTACCTTCATAACTACCGTCCCTACGATAAAGCCGGAGCCTATGGCGTTCAGGACTGGCTGGGTTATACGGGCATTGAAAAAATTGAAGGCAGCTTTTATAACGTTATGGGTCTCCCGCTTAAAAAACTGTGGGATGAACTCATGAAGTTTTAGCCATTAAATAATGAACACGGCATTTTTTGCCATTTACACCGATTTATTTTTTGGCGGGCCATTAATAATTTTAAGTTTGTATTAAACAGAAGCATTAATTCACACACGTAAAACAAAAACTATGATCAGGCATTTTTTAACTCTGGCTTTGCTTTGTGGAGGTATCGCACTAAGCGCACAAACAACCGATCCGCAGGTTACCTCGTGGGTGCTTAACACAACCAGCGTAACAGGCTATGGCGGTATTTTATCCAATGTTCAAACGGTGCAATATTCGGGCAGCCAGGTGTATGTGAGCTGCAGCAGTGTCCCCTCCTACAGCATCGGTCCCTGGTCCAGTAACCCCAATGTGCCAAGCAACCAGAACCTTACTCACAAATTTACCCGTACACCCGCCCAAAATACCGGAAGCCCGGTTTATACCGGACTGGGACAAATTGGTTTATGGTCAAACGGTGTTGAAATATTTAACCCCAAAGACGGGTACTACTGGAATAATTCCACCAGTGCTTTTGCAAATGGCACAACCAATAACGGCTGGAACCGCAACGCGCAATACTATGAAGGTATCAGCTTTGATGCCTGCCTCGGCCACCCTAATCAACTGGGAGCGTATCACAATCATGTGAACCCTACCTGCCTTTATAACTCAACAAACACAAGCGTACATTCACCCATCATCGGGTATTCGTTTGACGGCTATCCCGTTTACGGCGCATTTGCTTATACCTTCACAAACGGCACAGGCCCTATCAAACGCATGACGCCAAGTTATGTACTGGCTTCCTCCACAGGCTCGGTGCTTTTGGGTTCCAATACCGCTTCCGCAGCCACTTCATCTACTGCATCCACTACACGCAACAGTGGTCCGGCTGTTAACAGCACGTATCCACTGGGTTGTATGTGTGAAGATTATATTTACGTACCCGGCGCCGGCGACCTAGATTCGCACAACGGTCGTTTCTGTATCACACCTGAGTATCCTTCTGGTACTTATGCTTACTTCGTTACCATTGATGCCAGCGGAAACCCGGTGTACCCGTTTGTAATTGGCCCCACTTATTACGGAACGGTTCAAACGGGCAACACAGGCCCAGGAGGCGGTCACGTTACAATCACCGAGGCAACTACCGTTTATAGCGGCACCCCCATTCCAACTGCCATAAAAGAACCGGAAACAATCCGGTTTCAGTTACTCCCCAATCCTACTTACGATTTTCTTTTTGTTTACATGGATAATAAAAGTCTTAACAATGTGGCTTTCGCGTTGTATGACGAGCAGGGAAAACTCCTGCAGAACCAGTCATACTTTCAGCCCAGCAACGCTTACAGCATTGACATGCGCAACTATCCGGGAGGGATATATTACGCTGTACTTTTCAGCGGCGGGCAACGTGTGAAACAGAAAATCATTAAAGCGGAATAAAACGGTGCGCGCCGTTTTTAATATACTTTACGTTGTAGCCCTACTTTTCATTTTTTCCGGTGCCGGCTATTCTAATTTTACAAACCGTGGTGAGGTTAGTATTCGTTTTCATCATTTTGTAAATAACGATCGTCTTATTTTAGATTCAAGCGTTTACCACAACAGAACGGGACAGGAATTTACGATCAGTAAGTTTAAATATTACGTGGGGCATATTGAACTGGTGGCAAAAAATGGTTTTGTGTTCAGGGCTAAAAATTATTTTTTGATCAATGAGGAGGAACCAATCAGCAAAAACATCCATGTTCCAAACGTTCCCTCAGCCGAATATGTTACCCTGAATTTTAGTCTCGGCGTTGACAGCATTGATAATTGCAGCGGCGCACAGAGCGGGGCACTGGATCCGGTTAACGGTATGTTCTGGACCTGGAACTCAGGTTATATTTTTCTGAAGCTGGATGGAAAATCGCCTGCATCCAGCGCACCCGGGCATATTTTTGAATATCATATTGGCGGATATAAAAAACCGGCAAATTGCATCCGCCACATTTCAATCCACTTTACGGAACCCCTGGTGGTTCGCAACGGATCAACTTGTGCATTGGATGTTGTAGCGGACGCTATGAAAATAATGGATGGTCAGACTAATATTGATTTCAAAACTTTGCCTGTTGTTAGCGACAATAAACATGCGGAAGAAATCGCAAACAACTATGCCGGCATGTTCAGATTAAAAAACTAATATGAAACGACCTTCCTTTTGGTTCGTGCTATTCGTATTTGTATTGGCAGGAGTGCTGGCTTTTACAAATCAAAACCCGTTCCTACAGATAACCGAGAAGGACGTTTTGGTGAACCTTCCAAAAAATTTTCCGAAACCCGTTTACCGCTTCGCCGGCAATAAACCAAGCCCGGAGGGATTTACGCTTGGACGTAAATTATTTTATGACGAGATCCTCTCGAAAGACGGCACAGTAAGCTGCGCCACCTGCCACCAGCGCATAGCCGCCTTTGCCCATATAGATCATGCGCTCAGCCATGGCATTTATGCAAAAATTGGCACCCGCAATGTACCGGCACTGCAAAACCTTTTGTGGAACACCTCTTTTATGATGGATGGGCGGGTAACAGACCTTGAATCGCAACCGGTGAATCCGATTACCAATGCCATTGAAATGGACGAGACCATGGAAGGCGTTGAAAAAAAACTACGATCAAACAATGAGTACCGCCAGCTTTTTGCCAGGGCCTTTGGCGATAGCATGGCCACCAAAGACAAAATACTCAAGGCTCTGGCGCAATTCACGGGTCTGATGATAAGCAGCAATTCGCGCTATGACAAATTTATGCGACACGAGGATACCCTGAGCGCAATGGAAAAAAACGGATTAACAACGTTCAGAAAAAAATGTACGGGCTGCCATTCCGAACCACTGCTTACCGACAACACCTTTCGAAACACGGGTCTTGCACCCGATAGTAGCCTTAAAGACACGGGCCGGGGAAAAATTACAGCAAATAAAAACGACGATTTTAAATTCAGGGTACCAGGTCTCCGGAATATCGAAATAACCTATCCTTATATGCACGACGGGCGCTTCAGAAATCTACAGCAGGTTATTGCGTTTTATGCCAATGGGGCAAATTTTGGCCGGGGTGCCGATCCAATGCTGCGAAAAATAGGTGCTTTAAGCGCAAAAGAACAAAGCGAACTGCTTGCCTTCTTAAAAACACTCACCGACCGGCAATTTCTTTACGACCGGCGTTTTGCCGACCCCAGAATGCCCTAAAACAGTTCTGCACCGGATTCGTTTCATTTGTAAAGTAAATAATTTCCAACTCAGGGTTCCCACACCAACCTCAAATGCACCTCTGTTTACCTCTTTTTTAATATATGAGTCGCAATTTGATTTAAATTTGATAAAGGGTCGTATTAACTCCCTGTTACGTCATGAAAAAATTATCAGTATTTATTACCGTTCTGCTTCTGGCAGGTCTTGCTTCTTGTAAAAAAACCAGCACTACCAGTGCCGCTGAAAGCACCAGTGAAACAGTTAATTTATCGGTTAATGCAAGTGAAAGTTATCGCTACGCCCTTCCTGCTTTAACGGGATCGGACTCCTATGCCATTGAATCCGGCAGTGCACGCTCGGCCAATGTGAGTATTGAACAGGATGCATCGGGAAGCGCATTCGTTTATGTGCCTGTTCAAAGTACGGGTACAAGCACAGATCAGGTGGTGATTTCAAATACGTCCAACCAATCCAACAATTCTGGTGGCTGCGGCCAACATCATGAAGGTCACGGCGGTAATTGCGGGAATAAAAGTGGCAACAGGCATCATGGCGGGCATCATGGACACAACTGTCAAAATAACAATAGTTCCAGGCACACTATTACTTTTAACATTACCGTAAACGGAAATCAGAACTAAATTCGTTTATCATTTTCATTTTCTATTGTTTTCCTGTATTACTAACGTCTTGTTGGTTCAAATTCCGGTTTTGATAAATCGCAGGAATTTATTTTTCAAAAAACATTACCTTTATGCTCAGGAACTAAGCCCATATCTTTAGCTTACCTCCTTTCTGAGTTCATAGACAATGTACTTCCTCTGCAAACGGATATGCAGAGGCATGCCTTTAAAAAGGCCAAATGTTTATGATGAAAAAAACCTGTTACTGCCTGACCGGACTTCTTTTTTTGTGCCTTAATGCCTTAGCACAGGAACCAGAAATTTTTGCTAACCGCGAAGATCAAAAACAATTTGAGAGTGGTAAGTTGCTAATGGAGGAAAAACTGCATGCACTCGCTTATGAGCACTTCAGCAAGCTTTTGAACAGGCATCCACGCGATCTTTACATCAAATACTTAACGGGCATTTGCGGCATATTTATAAACAACAAACACGCTGAAGCTTTCCAATATTTGTCGCAGGTAAAACTCCTTAACTCAAAAGCCGCAGATATTGACTATTACATTGCTTTACTTTATCACCGTACTTATAAGTTTAATGAATGTATTGAACTGGCTAACGCCTTGCTCGAAAACCCGGAAACCGACTCCACGCAAAGAGAACGGCTGAAGGCCGTTATAGAACACAGTAAAAACGGCCTTAAACTGATGACACATAATACCAGGGTCAGAGTTACAAACATGGGGCCACCACTAAACAGTGCGGACGACGAATATTCGCCCGTATTAACCGCCGACGAGGAAACCGTTTTTTTTACTTACCGTGGAAAACTGAGCAAGGGTGGCTTGCGCGACATTTACGACCGACCCAGCAAATACGGCTATTATTACGAGGATGTTTACATGGCGCGACGTGTTGACGGCATCTGGCAAAAACCTGTTGCTCTTGATAATATTAATACTGAAAGCCACGAAGCCGTGCTCGCCATATCCAACGACGGGCAACAGCTCTTTATATTCAGGGCAACAGAAAACGATGGGGGCGATATCTACCTGAGCAGGTTTGATGGTAAAGAGTACGGCACTCCGCACCGGCTGATGGGCGAAGTAAACACGGAAAACTGGGAAGGCAGCCTCAGTATTTCGGGCGACCAGAAAAAAATCATTTTTTCGAGCGACCGGCCCGGTGGTCAGGGTGGCAAAGATTTGTACGAGGCAGTGAAGACCGGAGAAAACACCTGGGGCCTTGTAAAAAATCTGGGAAGCCAAATTAACACACCGTTCGACGAGGACGCCCCGTTTATTCATCCCGACGGTCGCTCGCTGGTATTCAGTTCTCAGGGCCACAACAGCGTTGGCGATTATGATATTTTTGTGTCGGAGCTGGACACCCATGACAGCACATGGAAAGAGCCGGTAAATGCAGGCTACCCTATTAATACCACCGGCGATGATATTTTTTACACACTTTCGTCCGACGGACGGCGAGGGTATTTTGCCAGTGACAAGGAAGATGGTTTAGGCGGAAAAGATTTATTTGTGGAAGAACCCTCTATTTTTACCAAAAGTGAAAATCTTACCGTAATAAAGGGACACCTTTTGAACAAGGATGTGCCTTATCAGGGCGAGATTACGGTGCTGGCGGGAAATGACGCACATAACTTCGGAAGCTTCATGCCCGACCCCGTTACCGGAAATTATCACATTAGCCTTCCGGCCGGCGAGCATTACAAAATTGTATTTAAAAATCCCTCCGACTCCATGCAGGTGGTTGATTTAAACATGCAGCAAAACAATGCATGCAATGAACTGGTGGTTAACGCCGACTTTGGTGGCAACTCTTCTACACCAGTGCAACGTCATATTATGTTAGGCTCTGCAAATGATGGGTCCGTAGAGCACTCAGGAACAGATATTGTGATGGCAAACGACAACCAAAAAACAACCTTTGAAATAAAAAAAACACGGCAACAACTCATGGCGCTCTATGGAGAAATAAAAGTGAGCGGGCTAAAATACCAGATACAGGTAGGGGCCTATCGTAAGCCTCAGAACTATGACGGTGATGTATTGAAAAATTTGTGCAGGGTAAAACTACAGGGTAGCATTGAAGATAATATTAACCTGCTGGTAGCCGATAAAGAGTTCGAGACCTGGAAAGAGGCCGATTCATTTCTTGCAAAAGTCAGAGAAGCCGGTCAGAAAGACGCATTTATTACTTCTGTATTTAAGGGTAAACGCTATTACGTAAAGGAACTCGTTGAAATGAACGTATGGAATAATCCCGGAACTATTGCCACACGTTGAATCCAATTTTTTATACTATTCCGGTTAAATTCCCTTTAAAAGCCTCACCTTTACATCACCCGCGTAACTATTATTAATAATGGCATTATAACGTTGCCATGATTGCGAAAAAAATACTATTGCTTAATTATTTGTTATTGACATTTTTTTTTTTTGAACAAACCGATACCACAGTATGGGAATACACCAGGCTTTTTTCGTTATACAATCTACTTCCGGAAGGGTATCATATCTTTAAGAAAAACGGGATTAAGGTTCGTGAGTTTCTCGTAAGCCGCAAAGCTGAGAGGAGTTTCGACAAAGAATATTATGATAATGGAAGCATTAAATTAGTTACAGAGAAAATACATCTTAAGTATGGGAGCTATTCAGATGGTGACTACAAAGCGTATTTTGAAAACGGGAATCCAAAACAGGAAGGGTGCCTTAAGCTTATGGATAGCATTGAGTGCGTGGGTTGTGCTGAAAGTTTTGATGGCAGGCCTAAAACAAAGGCCAGTACACACATTGGGAGAGTTGACACCTGGAAAGAATATTATCCAAATGGAAAAATTAAATCTAAAGGTTCCTATAATGGCATTCACGAAACAGGTTACTCGTACGAAACACTTCACAAGAAAGCCACAGGAGTCGGGGTTTTTCAACCCAGCGACTACTCGGAAGATTATATCAAAGATGGCCTGTGGCAGTATTTTGATGAAACCGGGCGAGTCATAAAAGAAGAGTTATTTTTTCATGGCTGGGTTGCGAAAGTAGTTACGTATTCATACAAAGAATAATGAAACATTCTTTAACTTTTTTAATTTAACCTCGGTAACTATGTTTGATTCAGGCATGCGTCAGATAACAAATATCCTACCCCAACTAAGCGTTCTGTTTCTTTCGTTAATTCTCATTTCGGGTTCACCAGGCATACCATCCATAAAAACCAACGTTGTTCCGGCCTACGACAGCACTTACAAAACCATACACGTGATGGTAGCCTTATGCGACAACACGTATCAGGGCATTGTTCCGGTTCCTGCCGCCATTGGTAATGGCCAAAACCCCGGGTCTAATCTTTACTGGGGTTGCGGCTATGGGGTACGCACTTACTTTTCAAACAGCCCGGTATGGAAACGCGTCAAAACCATAAAACGCGA
>CALMNJ010000525.1 GCA_937868675.1 uncultured Bacteroidota bacterium
CCCATACACGAAGGTTACAAAAACAAATTGGGAACACCAAAAAAGCATTCACACTGCGGGCAGCAGCACAAAATCGGCACCAGCCACTACGGTTCCGTTTACCTGTATTTCGAGGCGGTGCCGGCCCGGGTAGTGTTTTCGTGTGGTAAGGTCTTTAAACACCTGTTTTTTTTCCAGCTTCAGGGTTTTTCCGGCAGGTAGTGTTAGCTCTTTTAGTTTAAACACTTTGGGCAAAAGACCTCCAAGTTTTTTGTGGTAGTGTATGATGTAATCCACCACCAGTTTCTGCGCCTTGTTTTTTTCCGAATGCAGTTCAAATTCAAAAGCCAGTGTTTCTCCCAAGTGCAGTTTTGTCCTATTAAGTTTAAGTGGCACCACCCTGAGCTTTGGATTTTTTTCAAAATCAAATACACTCAGTGAATCCCGGTGCCCTTTTTTAATGAGTGATCGGCTGGCATGTTTCACAATCCACGCCGTGCCGGCATGGTTCAAATCCCATCCTTTCACCACGCTTAGCATGTAATCGGGATGTTGTTTACTGATGTCGTTGAGATGATTGGCTACCGATTTGCGAACATACAGTTCCGGATCCTGTTTAAGTGCTTCCAGAATAGGGCGTGTAAGCGAAGGGTCTGTAATTACCGCATCCAGTTTAAACGACCAGGGTAGCCTGGGCCGGCTGCCCTCGCTGGCCAGACGCCGCACGTGGTGGTTTTTATCATCTGCCCAGCCGCGCATCACGTTAAGAGTGCCTTTTATATCTTTACGCAAAAACTCACGCACGGCAAACTCCGACGAGCCAAACACTGTAAAATACTTTAAAGCCTCCAGCGATGCTTCGGGATCGTGCAGACCGTAAAGCCCCACAAAATCGGGATAAACCAACGCTGTATAGCCCTGCGGGGTAAGCGTGGCTGTTTTGCGGAGTATCGCCAGGGCTTTTTTATAATTGGCCGGCAAAAATGCTTTGAGTACCACCGAGGTGTTGCGAAGCCTTTGGTTAAGCGATAACCCGGCCAAACCGGTAGTAACCCTGCTTACAAATGCCTTGCTTTCAAATGTCGGGTAAGCTTTGCTCAGTGCTTCGGCCAGTTTCTTGTAATAGGCCTCGTTAAACATCTCCTTAAGTGGTTCCATACATCCAGTGGGGTGTGTTTTAAAATACTGTTCTTAACTTGTTTCAGGGTCTGAGCCCGTAAAATTAAACCTTATAGAGATGCCGAAACTAGTTCGGCATGACTATATGGTAATTTTGAGATGGCTACTAATCAAATCCCTTACGCAGGCGTTTCTTTTCGCTGTGGCGTTTTTTGTCATGCAATTTTTTTTCGCGGGCGGCTTTGCCGGGTTTGGTTTTAATGCGTTTCTTTTTGGGTTTCAGCAATAGCCCGAGCAGTTTCTTCAGCTTTTGCTGAACCTCTTTTTTATTCTGGAGTTGCGTGCGGTGGGTTTCGCTTAACAATCGCACCACTCCCCCCTGCTCTATGATGCCTGAGGTCTGAAGCAAAAGGTGTTTTTGTGTTTGGGTAAGTAGTTGAGACGCCGCCACATCAAAACTAAGTTCCACTTTGCTTTCCACTTTGTTCACGTTTTGCCCTCCTTTGCCGCCCGATCGTGAGGTGCGGTAGGTGCATTCCTGCTCAAAAATACCTTGCAATTGTTGTGGTGTTAACATAGCGGATTTAATAATACCGAAATAATGACAAAAAACACAAGGGCCTTACCAGTATTTTTGAAACATGAGGTTTTTGAGTTTGATACTCTGTTTGGCTTTTTTGCAGGCGTCGTCGCAAAGCATTGACGATTGCAGGCAGCGCCTTACACGTTATCTTGATTTCAACGGCTCACTTTCGGGACAGGTGCTTTTCGAAACCAAACGCATCACCATCCATTTTCCATCGCAGCGGCAAGCACTCGTAGTAAACGAATATGACCTCGCCCTTTTGTCGGGTTTTTTTAAACAAAGCAGTCCTGCGCAACAAGCCGCCGTAATTAATGCGATGTGGAGCGGCAAATGGAATAAGCGCCAAAGCGACAGCTTGTTCGAAACCCTTAAGCCACGCAGTGCAGCACCTGTAAAAGAATCGCTTCCACTGGCAGGCCGCCGCATTGCCATTGATCCCGGTCATTTTGGTACCTCGCTGTCGGAAGCCGCCGTTGAACAAAAACACCTTCATTTTACCACCCAATACAATGGGCAAACCGATTCGGTGAAAATTTACGAGAGTCACCTCACTTTTGTAACAGCCCTGCTTCTCAAAAAAAAACTCGAACAGCAGGGCGCAGAAGTTATGCTTACCCGCCAGCAGGAAACCTTTACCTCGTTTGGCTGCAACTTCGAACAGTGGATTAAAAACCACCGCCGCCGGGTGCTCGACAGTTTGCTGAAAGAAGGAGACATGACACCCGCGCGCCATGCGAAACTTATAAAATGCAGCCGCCACGCCTTTTTCTGGGATTTTTTCAGAGACTACGAGCTTTTAAACCGCGTGGCACTCATCAATAAGTTTGCGCCTGATGTGGCGGTAATCATACACTACAACGTGGACGAAAAAAACACACCCTGGAAAAAAGCCAGCCCAAAAAACTTTACCATGACTTTTATGGGGGGCGCTCTTACCAGTGCTGATCTTTCCAAAAAAGGCACCCAGATGGATTTTTTGAGGCTTCTGTTTACCGACCAGCTCAACCGCTCCGAACAATTG
>CALMNJ010000526.1 GCA_937868675.1 uncultured Bacteroidota bacterium
AGGGTACATCGGTATCATTTAATACCAACACGCCTGTAATAATGGATAAGAGATTAAAGTAGCCGTAATTGCCGGCTAATTGAATGAGTACCGAGGTGAGTGTAAATGTTACAAATGCAATGAGCCTGAATTTTCTGGAGCCGAAAACAAAAAACGGGATAATGATCTCGGCAATGAAAAGAGCAGCCACTGCGCTTTGTTTGAAAACCAATGGTAACTGATGAAACCATCGGGCAGCCGGAGTGGGCATGGGCTGTGCCTGAAAAAAGTACTCAAAAAACGAAAAATGGGTCCAGCTTGGCTGTGGAAAATAAAATTTGTTGACACCCATGCAAAACCAGAGCCGGAAATTGAGCAATACAAATGCAAAGGCAACAAGATTAGGAACCGCTTTTTTTCGCTGCTCATAATAGCTTGAAAAAAGGGTCAAAAAACCCACTTCGCACAGAAAAAAATCAATGATGATGGTGAAAAAATCACCTCCTATACTACAGATGGAAAGAAACGATCCCCACGCAAGAAGCGCCCCGTAAAAGGGTCTGATTCCGGCAAGTAACATTAGCCCGCCAACACAGGTAAGCAGCACCAGGGCATACAACACAGAGGTATGAGGAAACAAATGGAACAAAGACGGAAACTGAAGGAAAGATGCAATGGCACCCTGACTGGCATAACTTTTTTGAAGTAGTTCATGAGCAGGCGACAGACCGTTTTCACCGATGAGTGCCCCAATCTGAAACAGGAGTGGAAAAGCGGCACAGAGGTAAATAAGACCTACGCCTTTGTGGAACCATTTAAAAAGCCCGTTTTTTGAGGAAGGCCGAAACAGCAGCCCTTGCAGGTTGCGCATCTGATTTGTTGTATGTTCGGTGTTGCCCGGCATTTTGTTTTAAATCACGTGATTTAAACCAGTCGTGTATCGCTGCTGCTTTGCAACCGTGTTTCCCAGCCACACAATGGCCTGAGTGGAATACCATCATTTCCTTCATTCCATTTTTTTTCTTTTTCCCAGGCTGGCAATTGCATTGTAAACCTACAGGCTTGTTTAATTTCAAGCACTATGGCGTGTTTGTTGCCGAAAAGCACATCAACATAAAAATTCCCTTCATTAAACAGATTTGACGGTATCCTACAGGTGGTTTTGTATATGCCGGGCATTTGTGATTCAGGCAAATAGTCCGGGCGATAAATGCTGCAGTCGCTCATCAGCAAACCATTGGTAGTTCTGATTCGTATCACGGTGTCCAGTTCCTCAGTGGTTTTCTTTTTGTAGAGTATGTTTATTTCAACCGCCTCGCTTATTTCGTAAGTGTGTTTGCCAGCCGAGGCCGATATAAAATCACAGGCATCGGAGCTGATCGTTTTTTTAGCCGGACTGCCCGATTGGTTTATTTTGTCGAGATAATCCCCGATAATGTGTCCGGCTTTTCCGTATGCGGCTATTTCTCCTTTTTCGAGAAGCAGACAATTATCACAAAGATCACGCAATAGATTAAGATCGTGTGAAATGATCACAAACGAACGCCCGGTATTGGCCTGCGCGCGTATTTCCTGCGCGGCTTTTAGCCTGAATTCGGCATCGCCGGCCGAAACAATTTCGTCGAGTAATACAATCTCGGCGTTAATAAACAAGGCAATCGAAAGTGCCAGTCGGACATACATGCCACTGGAATAATTTTTCACAGGCTCATGAATGAATTCACCTATTCCACTAAAACTTATAATTTCATTTGTTTTTAGTGCTGTTTCTGTTTTTTTCATGCCAAGCAGTGAGGCGTTCAGAAAAATATTCTCGTAACCCGAAAGATCGGGATGGAAGCCCGTACCGATGTCGAGGATGGAAAGGATCCTTCCGCTGTAGGTAACCTCTCCTTCCGATGGTGGAACAATTTCTGACAACACTTTCAGAAGCGTGCTTTTGCCGGCGCCATTGGGTCCGATAAGTCCCAGTATCTCGCCCTTTCGTAATCCGAAGCTTACGCGTTTCAGCGACCAGAAAGGATCGGAATTGTTTTTTCCGGCAGTGCGGTTGTGCTTTTTGCCCAGATTAACAGCCGATAAAACAATTTCTTCGCTTCTCATTGCCTTTAAATTTTGCGTTCATCAAATTTCTATGGGTAGCACATAGGCCCTGAACAAATGAACGAGTCGTTCTTTTTCTATTCCTGGAACCATTTCTGTGAGGGTTGTGTAAGGCACTTCCATCATTTTTTGTTCGGCACTTGTTCTTAGCCCTCTGTTTTCGGCAACCTTTAGCAAATAAAACAGCTTACTTTCTATGTTAGTAAACAAACCGGGATAATCTTCGCGGTGTTCAGTCATTAAGTGTTGTTTCAAGCCCGCAAGATATTCATCAAACGTACTTGCTTTGATTGTTCCGCGCTGCTCTGATCGTGTCTTCCACACGCCAAGGTGGTTCAAAAGTTCTTCAAGCGTTTTACGGTTCTTTTTTTGAATTTCATTTTCACCCGGGGATATTTCAGGACTGTTCAACTTAATAACGTGTTCTAATTCAGCTGGGCTGCAAGCTTCTAACGATTCTGCGCGAGGATAAGTGACCCTGGTGAAAAATATGGGGCAGTTAATCTCATTTGCAAGTTTTACCAATAAGGAAATTTCGCTGGCATTTTCGCGCATGGCGCACGAACTCAGGTGGAAGCGGGTATTCTTGCGTTGCGTGTAATCCCTGAGGTAATAAATGTTATTCATCACCTGTTCAAAACGGGCATTACGGCGAATGCGCTCATAGGTGTTTTTTGTGGCGGCATCTATCGAAACACAGATGTCG
Organism: uncultured Bacteroidota bacterium; assembly: GCA_937868675.1. Lineage (GTDB taxonomy): Bacteria > Bacteroidota > Bacteroidia > B-17B0 > Aurantibacillaceae > Aurantibacillus. The sequence continues at coordinate 2,789 of CALMNJ010000526.1, forward strand.
CAATCGAGGGGTTCAATTATTTCTTTTACGCGTGAAGAAAGAAGGGTGGCATTTGTTATGATCGAAATGCGCAGGGCAGGATTGAGTTTCCTGATCATATCCCAGATTTCAATGTAAGCCGGAATCATAAACGGTTCACCGCCTAAAAAGTGGCAATCGGTTAGGTGAGGTATAAACTCCTCAAGTTCTTTAATTAATTCAGGGCCGTATGCAGTTGGAATAGGCGGAAGCTTTTCCACATTGCGACGGATAGCGGATGAAAATTCACCACGACACATCACGCACTCCAGGTTACATTCGTTCGTTAATTCAAAGTCCATCCGGGTAGGATATTCTGAAGCATTGAGTGGCAGATGATCAAATTTTAAGGAAGTCAGGCCGCTTTTGTTACGGGCCTTGATGGCCTCCAGGCAGCCCTGGCATCCGCCCGAAAAATCGTATGCCATTAATTTTTCTGTCAATTCGCGGCGACTCTTTCCAAACCAGATATTGCGAAGACTTTGCTGTGGATAATTTCCCAGAACGTAAGATTTGTTAAAGCAGCATGTCATAACCTGGCCGCGCATTCCCAGAAAAAGATTCTTTACCGGCGACCAGCATGCCATAGCTCTTGCCGAATCGGAACGCTCATGGTTGTAATAATCCAAATCTGTGCTGTCTGGTTTCACTTTGTTTTTGTTTGAAGATTTTACAAATCATTTTCTTTCCAGTTCTGTAGCTGCATAAAGTACATGTTCTGTAAAAAGTAACGGCTGTTGCCCTTGCTGAGGTCGTAACCCGGCTTTACCAGTTTTAACTCAAAAAAATCAACGGGAAAAATGTAGTCGCGCAGGCTATCTATTTTGTTAATGCCGGTTAGCTCCTGAAACTCGTTTGAGATGCTGAGGTTTTCAAACTCTTCCAATGGAATGTCTATGGTTTTAAGGGCAGAAAGTATGTAGCCTTTTTTACGTGCATGGTCAAGAACAGCGTTCAGTTCAGCCACATTGTAGTGGTAGGCGTTGTTTATGTTTTGAATTTCTTTTTCAATTCCTTTTTCGAGGCCCTTTAAAAATGTTTTTTTTCTGAACAGATCCTTTATGTAAATCATTCCTCCGGGTTGCAGCACACTCCACGCCGAGTCCAGTACCTGTTCGTGTGAATGTGCGTGGCCAAACGATTCCAGAAAGCAGATGACATCAAAATGATTGGCCGGGTAATAATTTTCCAGGTGATGATAATCGCCTTCGGTTACCGTAACGCTGTTTTGCAAACCGGCAGCGACAATGTTTTTTTCGGCTATACCTTTTTGTACCGACGAAATTGTAATTGCTTCTACCATCACCTGATTGTGCTGAGCAAAATAAATAGCCGGCCCGCCCACGCCGCAGCCGGCATCCAGCAACTTAAGACCGGCTCGCAGATTCATTTGTGCCGCCTGATAACCAAGAAGTGTGTTTACATCACGGGTTCGGAAGGCCTGTATTACCTTGCCGTAAACTTTCAGGAAATTTTCGGTTTGTGTGTTGTAAAAGCCTGCAACATCTTTTTTCGGAACGCCGGTGGCAGGGTTGTCTTCACTGTGCGTTAAGGAAGCCTTTTTAGCAAGAGATCGCCAAAACAGAAAGTATATGTTTGCAACAATAGAGATAAATAAAAGCAGGTAAAGCGTAAAAGTGGTCATGAACCCAGTTTTGAAAGCAATTTACGAAACAAATTGGGTTTCTTTTGAGCGCTTTCTGTTTTTGCGGTGCCGGGGTCCGCTGCGGAGATCATGGTTGTTGTGATAACCGTTTGTGTGGAAGGAATGGTTTGCAGATGCCTCAGGACTTTCGGGGCATCGGTGGGCTGATGAGAAAGGAAAAAATCCTCGTCACACTCGTACTCTTCAATGCCATTTGACCCGGCGGTATATAGCCGCATGCTAGCATTGGCAGGCATCATGCCCATTACGATGCCCACGCGTATTGTGTCGGTATGGTTCGGAGGTGAACCATGAATCAGCGCATGGTCGTAGAATAATGCTTCGCCTGCTTTCATATTCAGGGGATGCATTTTTTTCCAGATGCTTTCCTCCACATTTTTAAGAGTTGAAGGAATACCCGGACCGCGATAAGCGGGAAATTCAAGATGACTTCTATCCAGCACAAATACAGCACCGTTTTCCACATTTACATCCACCAACGGTATCCAAAGGTTGAAGGAGCGTGTGATGGTTTCGTCAACAAGGTTCCAGTCCTGATGCGGCTGCAGAATTCCTTTGCCGTGAGCGGGTTTTACAACGAAAGCGCCTCCCAATACCTGATAGTTAGTGAAAATGGTGGACAGATAGGGCGAAACCAGTTCTTTCATAAACGCGCTGCATCGTTTTCTGAATTCAATGTCAGTTGAGTGCGATGAGGAGTAAAAATGCTGAGGGTCGTTTTTTTCATGAGCCCTGAAAAAATCGAGTAACTGATTTACTATTGGGTCAGGTAATAATGGAAAAACAACGTATCCCCTCGAGGCAAGTGTGGCGTTGGCCTCCGCATCCTGAAGCAAAATAGGGTAGTTTAGGTTCAGCGGGTTATCCATGCCAGTATTTTTTGCCCAATAGTTTTTTCCTTTGGCATCGCTGTATGCGGCGTAGTCATGCTGACGCCGGTCAGCGCTTCAATTTCTTTTTCTCCGGGTTGTTGCATTATAAATGGACGGGTACCATTGCTTTGGCCAAAAGCGGGGCGCTTAAAAATGGAGGAATGAAACTCGGTGAAGCGGATGAGGAAGTCATCATCCTGAATAAATTGCTCTATCTCATCAGGTTTGTTTTTGTCCCAGTAGTGAAAAAGCATGGGAGCATTTTTGGTTTTAACGCCACTGGTTATCGCCACGCGTATTAAATCCGTTTTATTCGGTTTTGAATAGTGGATCACCGCCTGATTCAGAACAACGGCTTCTCCGGCCTTTGCCGGCAAAGGCACGAGTTTTTGTTTTAGCTTTTCCTGATAACCGTTATAATAAAAGGGCAGGGTGGGAGCACGCAATACGCTGTGCCATTTATGTGAGCCGGGTATCACTTCCAGAGTGCCGTTAACTTCATTGGTGTCCTGAAGCGGGGTCCATACATTTATCGCAATGTACGTTGTTTCGTCAACAATGGTCCAGTCCTGGTGCATGGGCATTTCGCTGCGTGCCCCATTACCTTTTGAAAGAAAGGCGGAGCCAAACCAGGTGTAGTTATTAAAGACCGTTTCGAGTTTTGGCTGCATGATTTCGCCGATCGCGTTACTAATTTTCTTTTTTAACTCGAAGTCGTTTTCATAACTCGAAGAAAAAAAGTCTGTGCTGGGATTTGGAAAATACTCCGAAAACAGCGCTGAAAGAGAGGCAATGTCGGCAGCGTCTAAAAGCTCTAACTTAATGTAACCGTCGGTATCAAACTGCTGTTGAAACACGGGGTTTTTAAAAATGGGCGGCACGCGGTTCATGATCCGGAGAAAATTTTTTTAAACAGGCTCACAAAAGGTTTTTGCTTTTCATCGGTGGTTTTTTCGCCATATTCATCGGCCAGTATCCCGGCGCTGAGTTTGGGAAAATCGAATGGAACAAACCCGGCCGAACGGCCAATGGAAGGACGGCTAAAAATGTCGTGACCAAAGTTTTGAAAGTTCACCATAAAGTCGTCTTCCTGATCAAAGATCTCGATTTCATTTTTCCGCACTTTGTCCCAATAACATATTTTAATGGAGGCGTCCTTGTGTGTAACAAATGTATTGATTACCGGACGAACTTTACCCGACTGGTTGGCGGGTGAATAATGAATGATGCTTTGATCGAATACGGCGGCCTGACCCGACTTGAGATAAAGCGGTTTCATATAGCTATGAACCAGTGGCTCAACCCCATCATAAATATCCGGCAAGGAGGCGCCGCGGTACGTTTTAAAAATCCGGTGGCTGCGCGGCAGTATTTCGATGGCGCCGTTCATGGCGTTAAGATCAACGAGGGGAATCCAGATATTAATGCCCGTGTAAATACTTTCGTCAACCAGGCTCATGTCCTGGTGCAGTTTGAGCTTACTTTTTTCGTCGGCTCCCTTCGCAATGAAGCTGCCGCAATGGACACGGTAATTTGTAAAATAATGATCAAGGCCGCGCTGCATAATCCGGCGGATTTCGTCATCCACAGCTTTGCGGTAAGACGTGTCTTTTGAGAAAGTGCTCGTATAAAAACCGTTTACCCCCTGCGGGTGTGTTTGTGCAAAAAAGTGGCTGAGGTGTGCTACTTCATCTGCTGTTAAAAAATCGAGAATTACAAAACCCTCGTCATTCAGTTTTTTCTGATTCGCCTGATCTTTAAAAACAATGGCTTTATGGTCGTAGTTGAGCATTTACCGGCTGAGCCTGTGTTTAATTTCGGCAAAAATGTTTGATGGTTTATATTTTTGAAAAAAAGTTCGCGAATCAACCCAAACCGGAGCATTTGCCTCTGCGATTTTTTCTTCCACCGGCGATTTCACCTCTATTTTCACTTCTTCTTTTTTGGGTGCTGGCTGTTTGGGTGTGCCATCGGGGTTGTAATTGTAAAGCCCGGCCAGTTCCTGCATCAGTTCTGTGTTTTCTTTTACACCTTCGAGCGAGGTAATGAGCGATTTCATTTCTTCGGAACTGAAGCGGGGCAGGTTTTTTTTGTATGATTTAATGCAGTTTAATTCAGTAGGCCGTTCGCCATTCTCAAACAGGCGCGACATAACACTATTGTTGTAGCGTGGGAAAAAGGTTTTATCCACGGCATATACCTCAATTCTTTCTTCGGCGCCGGGTACCTGATAATAGTGCAGTAGCTGAGCTGCTTTTTGCGTGATGCCAATACCGGCAGCAATGCGCGAAATACCCGATGTGTTGGGCGGAGAGGCGTGCACCAGACGGTTGTCGAAAATCAGTGCCTCACCGGCTTTCATGTCAACTATTTCAACAAATGGAAAAAGCGTAAACGCATGGTCCGATAAAATTGACCTGGCTTGTGGGGAAGGCGAACTGCGGGGGTAGTTGAGCAAGCGATGGCTTCCGGGAATTACACCCAAAGCGCCATTGTTTTTGTTTACATCCATTAAAGGCACCCATACCGTGGCGGAGCAAAATTCGCGTTCATCTACAAAACTCCAGTCCTGATGCGGGGGAACAATGTTTTGCAACCCGGCCTCTTTTATAACATAACTGGCAGTAAATGTTTTGTAATGATCGAGCAGCAGATCAAGCTTGGGAACAAACGTGCTAAATAGTTTGTTGAACACCCCGTTTACATACTCCTGGCTTTTATTTTCGAGACTTATATGAAAACCATAACTGCCAATGTGATCGTGATTTAACGAATGGTAGTAATCCTTGAGTTGTTTTACTTCTGACTGGCTAAGCAGTTGCATTTTTACATACCCGTCTTTTTCAAACGTACGCTGCAACGCTTTATCCTTAAAAAGAGCGGGATAGCTGAGGTGCGAGTGCTGTACAAGCCCATCAAAACGGGGCCCGGCAAGCGCTTTTAAAAAATCGGTGTAGCTATATGTTGTTTCTTTGTAGGGGATTGATTTTAATACCTTGTAGCCCTTGGGTTTTAGCCAGGGATGAAAATTCATGTAAAACTCAAGATCGGTTTCCAGCATGTTAATGTGATCCTGGTCTTCTTCGCGGTCGTAATGGTAGTGAATGGTTGGTGCATTGACCGGTACCATTATAAGTTGAATGGCGAGCCGCAGCCCTGGCGTTTTATTAATGTTGCTGTAATGAACAATGCTGTCGTCGAGTATCACGCCTTCTCCGGCTTTTACATTCATCGGAGTAAGGTGTCGGCTCACGATTTCGTTTTTCAGGTGGCGTATTTCCCAGGGTATCATGGGCCCGCGGTGCTGGCCAAATTTTTTATGGCTGCCGTCAACCATCTCAAGGGTGCTGTTGTCCTCGTTGCTGTCAACCAATGGTACCCAAACCGATACCGAAGAATATTTTTCCTCGTCAACAAAGGCCCAGTTCTGGTGCATAGGCACTTCGCCCCCGCCTTCTTTTTTGCGGATAAAATTTGCGATGATGGGCCGGTAACCTGCAAGCAGTTCGGTGGTCCGCTTCTCAAAGGCGCCCGTGATGATATTGAATACCTGGCGCTTGTATTCGGGGTTGCGGTCAATAAATGTAAAGTCGTAGGTAATTTCTTCCTGGCTCGCAAAATCCACATCGTTATTTGTTTTGGCACCACCACTCTGGGCAATGGTATCAAAAAAGGCTTTTTTAAGTGTTTCAATTTCACCTCCGCTAAGGAAGGGGACTTTTACATAACCTTTTGCATTGAAGGCGGATTCAAGTGCCGGATCATTTAAAACACGCTGTGGAGTTGCCATGGTTAAAGCGTTTCTGCTAATTTCTTCTCAAATTTAATGAAATAAAAAAATGAAATAAGAAGCAGTAACAACGATATGAGAAACATCAGCAACTCGGGTACACCAGCACCCTGATTAAAAAACACCGCCCTGCGAAGCCCTTCAAGTGGCAGTGCCAGTGGATTGAGATAGCTCAGATGCCTTAGTTTTTCGGGAAGGATGGAAGCCGGGTAAAAAACCGGGGTAAGCCAGATAAGAAAGTTAATAACGAAGGGAATCAGGTGACCAAGGTCGCGGTATTTTAAAACCAGAATGCTGCATAGTAAGCCCGCAGCAATTGAAAACACCATCACGGATAAGAAATAGAACAAGGCCTCCACGCTGTGAAAACCGGGTGTGGGCCCGGTAATAAGGTTTACAACAAACAACAGAAACAAAAAAACCACGCATTCGATCACGGTTGGTACAATCTTGGCGATAATTACCAGCAAGCGCGGGAATGAAACTTTACTGATGAGATCGGCAGACTCGGTAAGCGCGTGACTGCTCCGCCCCACAATTCCGGTAAACAGGTACCAGAGTACCAGTCCGCTGAAAACAAAGGCAGGGTAAGGTATGTTGTCGCTGCTGATGTGCACGATGTACTTAAAAAAAATGCTGTAGATTACCACCACGGCAATTGGCTGTATAAACAGCCAGCCAACGCCCAGCAGGGTGCGGGTGTATTTTACTTTGAGTTCACGGCGGGTTAATACAGCGATCAAATAACCGTATTGTCTGAGCCTTGAAAAATAGCTGGCAACGGTGTACGGCTGGCTGTTTATAACCTTTTGGGGCTGCATGGTGTACGTGTATTGTATGTTAACCAAAAATGGCTTTAACCTTGTGCCATATACCTCCACGTTTTCGGGCAGGAGTTTCGGATAACCTGGTCAGGTTGGTGTTATCTGGCTCGGGAATCATCTCGCAGGCATAATCGCTTGCCCTGACCGGTTCGTTTTGTTTGCGAATGTTGTTGATGCGGCAAAGCTCTTCAAACGTTTCGGCGCTCATGTCGGCAAATTCGTCATCAACGGTGCCAATGGTTACACCCGTTTTGGGCCGCTCATGGCAGTTGTAATAAAAATTTTCGTTGCGGAGAATAAAAACATCGTCGTGGAGGATAAGTTCTATTTTGCTGCCGGGCTCGCTTTCTTTAAAGCAGGTAATAAATTCTGCGTTTTGAGGAAAAACACCGCAAAGCACAACAAGCCTGTCTTTGTCCGACAGGTTTGGCATGGAATTGTGCACAACCCTGGGATCAAAAACAAGGGCTTCGCCGGCCTTCATGTATATTGGTTTCAGGTATTGACGCAAGGTGTTATTAATAGCCGCAAAGGGCTGTTTAAACGAAATGCTGCGGTAAGGCGAAAAAAACCAGTGGCTTTTTTCAACAACGGCCATTGCTCCATTATCAGAGGTCATGTCCTGAAGCGGAATCCAGATGCTAAGCGGTGAGTGCTCAAACTCGTCCAGCGCAGTGGTATCCTGGTGTACATAAAACTCGCTGGCCGGACCGGGTTTTTTTGTGATAAATGTGTTTACAATGTTTTTGTAATCTTTAAAAAGTAAGTCAAGCTTTGGTTTAACGAGTTCGGCAATTTTACTATGAACGCGTTGCCGGTAATCCAGATCTTTGGAATAGAGGCTATAAAACATGCCGCCCTTTTCAGCTTCAATGTTGTGTTCCTGGTTGTAAAAGTCAGTCAGTATGCTGATTTCTTCCTGGTTGAGGAACGGAATAACCATGTAGCCATTTTTATGGATGGCCGAGGCCTGCGCCGTGCTTTTAAAAACGCTGTGCAGTAAGGGTTTCCAGCCTTTGTAGGCGTTTAATATTTTAACGGGCGGTTCGGAATGCATTATCTCAAATGTATAAAAAAATAAGGTTGCCACAGTAGTGCCAAAAGACCCTGTCAGAAACGAAACGATTTGAAGGATGCGGTTGTTCTTTAGAATAAGCACAGAAAACAAGGGTTGAAATAATGATTATATTAGAACTGGCTTTATGCAATAATGATGATAAACTGGATTAAACGTTTAATCGGCTT
>CALMNJ010000527.1 GCA_937868675.1 uncultured Bacteroidota bacterium
AAACGCCTGTAAGTATGTCATCAGGTTTTTTTTTTTTTTTTTTTGTTACCGATTGCATGGTCTTCCCCGGGCCTCCACATAATCGAAACGGCTACAACCACAAAACCAACGAGGCAAACGGCAGGAGCAACAATAATACGCCGGGTGGAAAAAATTTCGGGATCAAAAACATTAGGATCTTCGCTTCCGCCACCAATCATAAGGAGGTATCCCAGTACAATTATGATTGTTCCACAAATGAGGATCAGGTAATTGGTCTTTGTAAAAGTTGATTTCATCCAGCGCCGAATATTGAGGTTTCAAATATAACGAAATCATTTCATCCAGGGACAGCGTAAAGGCTAAAAATGGGTTCCCTAATTTTTCGTATCATTGTTGTTTAAATTTATATGTCAAAAACCGCTCTCATCACCGGAGTTACCGGGCAGGATGGCGCCTACCTTGCCGAACTGCTGCTAAGTAAGGGGTACACTGTACATGGCATTAAACGCCGCAGCTCATTGTTCAACACCGACCGCATAGATCATTTGTACCGCGACCGGCACGAAAAGAACGTAAATTTTACCCTGCATTACGGCGACCTTACCGATAGCACTAACCTCATCCGGATTATGCAGGAAGTGCAGCCCGACGAAGTATATAATCTGGCCGCTCAAAGCCACGTTAAAGTTAGTTTTGAAACGCCTGAATATACAGCCAATGCCGACGCCATTGGCACGCTTCGTTTACTTGAGGCCATACGCATACTGGGCCTTGAAAAGAAAACGAGGTTTTACCAGGCTTCAACCAGCGAACTTTATGGCCTGGTGCAGGAAGTGCCGCAGAAAGAAACCACTCCTTTTTATCCCCGAAGCCCTTATGGAGTTGCCAAACTATACGGCTTCTGGATAACCAAAAACTACCGTGAAAGTTACGGGCTTTATGCCTGCAATGGCATCCTGTTTAACCACGAAAGCCCCATACGTGGCGAAACCTTTGTAACACGAAAAATCACCAGAGGTGTGGCCAAAATAAGCCTTGGCATGCAGGAAAAACTGTTCATGGGCAATATTGATTCGGAGCGCGACTGGGGTCATGCCCGCGACTACGTGGAGGGCATGTGGATGATGCTTCAACAAAACGAGGCCGATGACTTTGTACTTGCTACCGGTGTAAAAATAACCGTACGCGAGTTCATCAACATGGCATTTGGTGAGGTAGGCATTAAGCTTCGCTGGGAAGGAAAAGCAGAAAACGAAAAAGGCATTGACACGGCAAGTGGAAAAGTGCTGGTGGAGATTGATCCAAAATACTACCGTCCGGCCGAAGTTGACTTACTTGTTGGCGACGCAACAAAAGCACGAACCAAAATGGGCTGGATTCCAAAAACAACGGTGCAGGAGCTTTGCCGGGAAATGGTTCAATCGGACCTTGAATTGTTTAAACGTGACAAATACCTGCTCGAAGGCGGGCATAAAATATTGCATTACAAAGAGTAATGCGCATGATCGTTTTCTGACAATTGCGGACTCAAGCAAACAAAACGAACCTCTGAACTGAAACATGAATCCTGAATCGAAAATATTTATTGCAGGCCACCGGGGCATGGTGGGATCTGCCTTGTTGCGCAATCTTCAGAAAAAAGGATACACTAACTTTGTGCTTCGCACATCTGCCGAACTTGACCTGCGTAACCAGATGCAGGTAAAAACCTTTTTTGAAACAGAAAAACCCGAATATGTTTTTCTGGCGGCTGCCCGCGTTGGTGGTATTGTGGCCAACAATACATTCCGGGCAGAGTTTCTATACGACAACCTGATGATGCAGAACAACATTATTCACGAGTCGTACCTCAACAAGGTGAAAAAACTGATGTTTCTGGGATCATCCTGTATTTACCCCAAACTGGCTCCGCAACCGCTTAAGGAAGAGTATTTATTAAGCGGCAAGCTGGAAGACACCAATGAGCCTTATGCCATAGCCAAGATAACCGGAATAAAAATGTGCGAAAACTACCGCCGCCAGTATGGCTGTAATTTTATTTCGGTAATGCCTACTAATCTTTACGGACCAAACGATAGTTACAACCTTAAAAATTCGCATGTTTTGCCTGCCTTTATCCGCAAATTTCACGAAGCAAAAGAAAACGCAGCGCCCACAGTAGAAATTTGGGGAACCGGAACACCCCTGCGCGAATTTTTGCACGTTGACGACCTGAGTGAGGCCTGTGTGTTTTTAATGAATCACTACAACGGGGCGCAGCACGTTAACATTGGCACCGGAACCGATATAACAATTAACGAACTGGCCCTGCTGGTAAAAAAAATAGTTGGGTACACCGGAGAGATTACACACGACACTTCCAAGCCCGATGGCACGCCACGCAAACTAATGGATGTTGGTTTTCTGCATGACCTTGGCTGGAAACACAGCATCGAACTTGAAGATGGAATTAAAATAGTGTATGAGGATTTTAAACGAAAAGAAAATGTGAAGGTTTGGTAACCTGAATTTTTGTTTTTTACAGATTGATTAAAAAAACCCATACCCGTTTAACCCTCACCTTCAGTTGCATAAGCTATTTGTTGAGCGCACAGTTTTATAACATGCCCGACGATTATTTTTTTTCGCGGCTCACCGAGGCACAACTGGCTATTAAAGATGCTTCCGTGCACAGCGGAGCAAAACCATACATACCGTTTTTTGGAAAAAAGTACGAACACGTTTGCGACAGCCATCGCGTTTACAAATACATTGTGAATGATCCCGGAGTGGATTTTGTTTTTTATAACCACTTTATTCAGTTTCAGCCAAAAGGTGAAAGATTTTCGCTGCGAATTGATCCCATTATCAATCTTGAAAAAGGAAAAGACTTTGCAGATACCTTAGGAAAGAACTTGTTTGTGAACACGCGTGGGGTAGTTGCAAGCGGCTTTGTGGGCGAAAAAGTTTATTTTGAAACCATGTTTGCCGAAAATCAGGCTACCTTTCCCAATTACCTATACAACTATTCACAGGTATCTAAAATTATCCCCGGGCAGGGGCGTTACAAATATTTTAAAACGGGACGTTCTTACGATTTTGGATTCTCTTTAGGTTTTATTTCAGTTCAGATTACGAAAAACTTCAATTTTCAGGCCGGTCATGGAAAACAGAAAATTGGACACGGCTATCGTTCACTTTTGCTTAGCGACAATGCCTTTAATTACCCTTACTCACGATTTACAGCTCAGTGGTTTAAAGGAAAATTGCAATATACCGGCATTTACGCCGTGCTCATGAATTTGACACCGGCTTCTCAAAAAATAAGCTCTCAAACCGAGGCTCTTTTTCAAAAAAAACCGGCAAGTCTCCAATATTTGAGCTGGAATGTGAGCCGTAACCTGTGCCTCGGTTTTTTTCAGGGCATGATTTGGCGCAGTGGCAATAGTCGTAACGAACACAGCGTGGACTGGCAGTTTTTTAATCCGGTAGTATACTCCAATTTGATTTTTTATAAGTTGAATAACCGAAATAACCTTGTGGCAGGTGGTGATGCCAAATGGAAAATAACAGATCACCTGAATGTGTATGGCCAGTGGATGACCGACGATCTTAGTGGTAAAGACTCGCTTGGCAAGGGTTTCGGTTATCAGGCCGGTGCAAACTATTTTGATGCTTTTGGGCTAAAAAATCTTGCCATTCAGGCTGAATACAATAAGGTAAGTGAGGGCTCGTACAGAAATGTGAACGGTATTTTAACCGATCAGTCTTACACACATTATAACCAGATGCTTGGTACACCGGTTAGGGGAAACGAGTTTGTTTTGACTGCTTCTTACAATAAAAGCCGCTTTTACTACACCTTAAGATATAATTACCAGGATGTACCGCTTAACGGCAGGTCATATTATTACAACCACCTGCTAAACCTAAGCGCATGCTATCTTATAAACAGATCGTATAACCTTAACCTCAGCATGGGTTATACTTACCGGAAGCAAAATTTTTATAACTTTAAAAACTTTAACAATACAACAGGCTATTTTTACATCGGGTTGAGGACTAGCTTGTACAATTACTATTACGATTTATAAATGGCAACACTGATACTCGTTTTTTTAACGTCGTTCATAGTCGTTCTTTACTCGACCCCCGCGCTCATAAAGGTGGCGGTTTTAAAGCGGCTCATAGACACCCCAAGTGAGGAAAGGAAAATCCATAAACGCTCCATTCCAACTATTGGCGGTATTATTATTTACGCAGGTACGCTTTTTGCCTATGCGCTATGGTATAATATTGAAGACCGTATTTATTACGACAAGATTCTGGAGTCAGTAAAGGAATTCAAACTGATTATTGCCACAAGTCTGATTCTGTTTTTTGTAGGCGTTAAAGATGACATAGTAGGCACGGCACCTGTAAAAAAATTGTTTGCTCACATTGTTGTGGCCCTTGTACTTGTGCTAATGGGCGATATAAGGATTACCGGTCTTCATGGCATCTTTGGGGTGTCTGATATCCCCTATTGGGGTAGCGTGTTTCTGTCTATTTTTACCTACGTGGTGGTGGTCAACTCCTTCAATCTTATTGATGGGGTTGACGGACTAGCCGCCGGTGTTGGCCTTATAAGCTGCTGTGCATTCGGCACCTGGTTTATTTTTGCCAACGAGTATCCTTATGCTGCACTTTCATTCGCGCTGGGCGGTGCCCTGCTTGGCTTCCTGATCTTTAACTTTTCTCCGGCTAAAATATTCATGGGAGACTCCGGTTCACTGATTATTGGCATGTTTGTATGCGTACTCGCCATTAAAATGATCGAGTACCCAATCCAACAACTCACACCCTTTTGGGTTAAAGTAAGCAAACCGGTTTTTGCAATTTCAGCGCTCATTTACCCACTGCTTGATACATTGAGGGTTTTTATAATACGAGCCGTAAAAGGCCAGTCGCCTTTTACTGCCGACCGTAACCACCTGCATCATAAATTGCTTGATTGTAAGTTCAGCCACAGCAAAACCGTCATTATCATTTACATTTTTTCTGTATTTACCATTGGGGCTTCAGTACTAACATTTTTTTCAACGGCACCAACTATCAGCCTTTTTACGGTGATGTTTAGCGGCCTGGTTTTTCTGGCGCTTGTAATGCGGCTTAATGCACGAAAAGCCAAGTCGAGACATTCCCATACTCACGCCGCCACTACTCATTAAACGCAAATAGGGCGGCGTTATATCCGTTTTTTGCCGTTAGTGTAAGTTTTTTGCAAAACACCGCAGCAAGGTTCCAAATTCTTTAATTTTGATTCTTTTTGGCCATGAAAAAACCTCTTTTACTCCTGCCTCTTTTTGCCATTTGCTTTGCAAACGCACAAAGCGGTATGGATCTTCAGCAATGCATTGAATACGCGCTCAAACATAATATTTCGTTGAGGCAGTCCAACCTTAGCAACGAGCAGATTAAAAATAACAGCAATCAGGCAAAGGCGGCTCTCCTGCCCTCTGTTAATGCGGGTGCCAGCCATGTGTACAATTTCGGTAAAACCATTGACCGTTTTACAAACAGCTTTGCGAATACTCAGGTTTTATCACAGAATTTTTATGTGGGAAGCAACGTGGTGCTTTGGAGTGGATTGTCGCAACTCAATAACGCCCAGGCAAGTGAGTACACCTACCAGAGTGGCGTGGAACAGTTAAAACAGCAGGAGAACGACCTTTCGCTGAGTGTGGCCAATGCATACATCGGGGTTATTTTTTCGGAAGAGGTTTTGAAAATTTCTCAAAATCAGTATAAGATCACACAGGAGCAATTTGAGCGCACCCGGAAGTTGGTGGACGCCGGAGCAACCGCCAAAAGTGTGGAGTACGATATAAAAGCGCAGCTTGCCAGCGAAGAAGTTAATGTGACTACTGCCGAGAACAACTACGATCTGGCCTTATTGAATTTAAAGCAACTCATGAATTTCGACAGTGTTATGAATTTTAGTATCGTGCGTCCCGACATCAGTGTTCAGGAATCGCAGCTCATCGAAAACAACCTGACGGCCATTTACGAAACCGCTCTCAAAAACCAACCCATCATTAAAAGCGGTGAATATTCACTCAAAAGTGCCGACCGGACACTGGCGGCAAGCCGGGGCCGTGTGAGCCCAAGCCTGACATTTAATGCAAGTATGGGAACAGGCACCTCTGGTTTGGCTAAAAAGGTTACAGGATACACCACCCAGTCACAACCCCTGGTTACGAGTGCCGGTGTATTTTATTACGATGTGCAGGTGCCCACCTACGAAAACATGCCGTTTTCTGAGCAGTTTAAAAATAACGTTAACAAAAGCCTGGGATTAACATTGAGCATTCCCATTTTTAACGGCTTGCAAACCAGTACGGCAGTAAGGAACGCAAAACTCAACTCGCTCAATGCAAAATTTTCACAGGACCTCAATAAACAAAATCTTTATAAGAGCGTCGCTCAGGCCCATGCGAATGCAAAGGCGGCCTTTAATAAATATATTGCAACCAAAGCCAGCGTGGACGCCGCGTCAGAATCGTTCAAATACGCCGAGCAGAAATTCAATGCCGGCACCATCAGTGTGTTTGATTTCAACAGTTCAAAAAACAGACTTTACGCGGCGCAGAGCAACATGGTTCAGGCCAAGTATGATTATATTTTTAAACTAAAGGTACTGGACTATTATCAGGGCAAGCCCCTAGGGTTATAGGGATTAAGTTCTTTTATCAGGCACCCCTTTTCTAAAAAGTGCCCGCACAACAGGAATTGCAGTTAATACAATTAAGGCTATAAAAATGTAGCCCATATGATTGGTGATACCCGGGAAAATCTGCACAAGAAAATAACCAATCCCAGTAAGGCTCAATATCCATGCAACAGCCCCAATCACATTATAGATCATAAAGGCAAAAAATGGTATTTTAATGACCCCGGCTATTACCGGTGCAAAGGTGCGAACCACCGGCAGGAAGCGGGCCAGTATGAGCGTAAAATTGCCGCCATACTTATTATAATATTCGCGCGTAATATCAACATGACGGCGTTTAAAAAGCAAACTATCCTGACGCGAATATAGTTTTTCGCCGGCTTTATAACCAAACCAGTATCCGGCAGCATTGCCGCTTACCGCAGCCAACACCATTAACAATACCAGTTCGATGTAATTTGCCTGGATCAGTTCAGGTTTAGCCTTACATAATATACCCGCCAGCAGGATAAGATTATCGCCAGGCAAAAAAAATCCTATAAGAAGTCCGGTTTCGGCAAATATTACAAACAACAAAAGCCAAAGGCCCCCATATTGTATTATACTATTAGGATCCGTTAGTTGTTTTAAAAATTCCCACATTAATCAGATATTTTTCCTTAAAACAACCCACTCGTGAAACACGAGCTTTGTGTTGTGAGGCGAATTTATACTATTTAAGGATGCAATTGGCTCATCGTTTTGATTATGTGTAACGCCCTCTGTTTTGGCCAGAAGTAAAAAGTGTTTATGAATGTTGTTGCGTTTGTCAAGCCAGACTTTGATAACAAACACGGGTCTGTTGTTGAGAAAAATTTTTTGCTCAATAATGCCGTACCGTGCGCCGTTCATAATGCTGGGGCCCCTGCTGAGCGGAACCACATGAACCTCCACGTTAAACAACTTTGATATATGGTAATCGTTATATGATTCTCCTTTAACCGTAAAAAGACCGAACAACACCCTGAAGTCATTTGTTGATTGTTGCTGCTTATAGGCAAATGGGAACTCGGGCTTAACCGGCTTCCAAACCTGCGGAATAATACTAAACCGGCTCAGGCGCACAATGATGGTGCTGAGTATAAACCCATAATACACAATAAAATTAATTGCTGCACTGTAGGAATGATAAATATTGTTCGATAAAAAATCAAAAAGAAATACAGCAAACAACGCAATCGCATATAATGAAAACATTTGATTTCTTACCTTATCCTGATCCACTGTTTTGTTTGGTGTAAAAAATGGCGAGTTGTTGAGCGCGTTGTTAAGAATCGTGCTGTACACACTTACCAACAAAAGGAAAAACACAATATTGAGGATCCTGCCAAAAAAATGCATATCAAAATCAAGAAGGTAATCATAAAGCCCATGCGACAGGAAAGATATCGCGGCAAACCTTATAATCAAACCTCTGGGCCGAAGGGTATATTTATGAAGCACAAACCCATAAATAAAAATGGCCGAAAAAAACAAGTGGCCAGGTACCGATAGTACAGCACGGCCAAACAACACATGTCCGCCAAACGACCAAGCGTACTCTACATTTTCACCAAATGCAAAACCCAAGGCAGAAACACTGGCATATTTCACATAATCGAGCGGTTCGTTAATGGCCCCGCGGTAAATTTTCAGGACCAGTAAAACCGGAATTAATTTCACAAGCTCCTCCAGAAGCCCCACTCCGAGTGTAAAAAATAAAAAACTATAAACCGGATCTTTACTGTTGGCAATTCCCAGGGGCTCATAAACAAACTCATGAACCAGATAGATAACATTGGGAATGATGGTTCCGGCCACAAATGTAAAAACGACATACTGCCACTTTTCATTCTCAAACACATCAATAAGCTTCAGGTAATAAAGCCAGATGCCGGAAATAAACAGAGAAATAATTATTAAAAAAGTTAATTGCAGCCTGTCAGGGTTTTAGTTTTTTGAAACCATTCTACATCCAAAACGTGGTGGCTAAATGCCCCTTTCAACAAATTTAGCAGAATTGTAAAACAACCGCCAGTATTTTATGCCGGGTGGCGCATCCTTTCAAGAGAACTATGGGGGATTGCTTCGATTAACTTTCTTGTATATTCACTGTTTGGGTTTGCATAAATTTCGTCGGGATCGCCCATCTCCTCAATCTTACCCTTTTGCATCACTACCATTCGGTCGCTCATGTATTTTACCACACCCAGATCGTGGCTTATGAAAATATACGTAAACCGGAATTCTTTTTTGAGGTCGTTGAGAAGGTTTAGCACCTGCGCCTGTACACTCACATCCAGCGCGCTTACGCTTTCGTCGCAGATAATAAACTCCGGTTTCAGTCCAAGAGCCCTGGCAATACAAACACGTTGCCGTTGTCCGCCACTAAATTCATGAGGGTAGCGGTCATAGTGTTTTTCCTCCAGCCCCACTTTTTTGAGTAACTCCATCACCGTGTCCCTTCGTTCACTCACCGAAGTATAAAGCCCGTGTACGAGCATCGGTTCGGCTATGGCCTCGCCTATAGTAATGCGCGGGTTAAGCGACGAATATGGGTCCTGAAAAATAATTTGCATATGCCGGCGATATGGCCTGAATTCACGCTCGCTCATATCAAGCACATTCTTTCCCTTGTACAGTATTTTTCCACCAGTTGCCGGCGCAAGCCTCAAAATAGTGCGGCCCAGGGTGGTTTTACCACACCCACTTTCGCCTACAAGTCCAAGCGTTTCGCCTTCAAACACATCAAAGCTTACGCCGTCAACCGCTTTTGAATACGACAACGTTTTGCCGAATAAGCTTTTTACGCCAGGGAACCAAGTTTGTACGTTATGAAGTTCGAGCAGTTTATTTCGTTTGTAGATATGTTCATGTTCCTTTTTCCGTTCATCGCTGCCTATTAAACGCTCATTGGCTTCCTTTAATATCTCCACAATTTTGCCATCGTCCTCCACGCGCATAAAGTCTTTCACAGTTGGCAGGCGCTGTGGACGCCTATCCATAGGGGGACGGCATGCCAGCAGGCTTTTGGTGTAAGGGTGCTGAGGGCTGGAAAAAACATCCTTCACCGGGCCCTGCTCCACCAGCTGTCCTTTGTACATCACAACCACGTGATCGGCCAGCTCTGCTATCACTCCGAGATCGTGTGTAATAAACAGAATTCCCATGTTATAACGTTCCTGAAGTTTTTTCATCAACTCAAGGATCGTTTTTTGAACCGTTACATCAAGCGCCGTGGTTGGTTCATCGGCAATTAATACACGGGGGTTGCAACTTATTGCCATGGCAATCATAACCCGTTGCTTTTGCCCGCCCGAAAGCTGATGAGGGTATCGGTCCAGCATGGCTTCGGGTGTTGGCAACTGAACCTCTGTAAAAAGTTCAAGGGTTTTTTTACGAGCTTCTTTGCGGCCAAGTTTTTGATGCAACATAATGGCTTCCATCACCTGGTCGCCACATTTCATTACCGGATTTAGCGAAGTCATGGGCTCCTGAAAAATCATGGCTATTTCGTTACCCCTCAACTGCTGGAGACTGGCAGGATGCTTCACCAGATCAATTGTGTTTCCATTCTCAGCATGATAAATTATTTCGCCGTTCAAAATTTTTCCCGGTGGGTTTGGGATCAGCTGCATAACCGAAAACGACGTGACTGATTTGCCGGAGCCGCTCTCGCCCACAATTCCGATGGTTTGTCCATGATGAAGCGTGAGCGATATATTGTTCACTGCTTTTATCATGCCATTACCTGAAATGAATCCGGTAACAAGATTTTTTATTTCAAGCAGTGGCTGCACCAAATACTTATCTATGGCTTAAAGAAACCACATTTTTAGATATTATTTCCTTTTGAAGTCAAAAAATATTAAGCCCCCCTGTTTGAAAACCAGGTTGCGGTTTTTGCGAAGCCACACTCGCTTAAATATCCAAAAACTCAGAAAGCAGCCGTTTAGTTCATATTTATATCCTTTTTGACCGTTGCATTTTTGCAACTTTTTTCGAGGCTCGTCGTAAAAAACAAAAACCGGTCGAACCCAATCATTATTTCACCCGGCTGGTTGCAGGTGAATAGACAGCATTTTAGTTTATTGTTTCATGTCCTATTAAATAGGCTAAATTATGTACTATGCCACACAGATTGAAATCCGTAATGCTTATTGACGATAATAAGTATGACAATTACTATCACGAAAAAGTAATACGAAACTCACATGTAGCCGATACTGTAATATTAATGCATTCGGCAGCAGAGGCGCTGCGTTTTCTCAGTGAAAAAAGCCCCGACGAACTAAACTGCATTGACCTGATTTTTGTGGAGTTAAACATGAATGGTATGACCGGTTGGGAATTTTTGGAACAATACCACGACCGGTTTAAAAAGCAGTGCAATACACGACTCATGGTGCTTACCGGTTCCGACAATCCTGATGACATGAAGCGCACCCGCTATAATCCGGTTCTGAAAGGATTTATTGTGAAACCGCTTACCCGAGATATTATGACGCATATTGCCAGTGAAACAAATTAGTGTGTGGTGTATGTTGAACGAAACAGATAATATGTTTTTTATCTCCTCTTAATAGTAGTGCCGGATTATTGTAACTTACCTTACATTAGCTCAACGAAAAATAAATTGATATTTTTATGTTGCAATTATGGAACGACTCGAGGTTTTAAAAACTTATAAGATATACATTGGCGGTCAGTTTCCGCGCACCGAAAGCGGACGCTATTATGCGCTTAAAAACAAAAAGGGTCAGGTTTACGCAAACGTTTGCCTCTCGTCCCGCAAAGACTTCAGAAACGCAGTGGTGGCAGCACGCGCGGCCTTTGGTGGTTGGAGTACCCGGAGCCATTTTAACCGTTCACAAATCTTGTACCGCATTGCCGAAATGCTGGAAGGGCGTAAAAATCAATTTACTGAAGAACTGAAATTAATGGGCATGTCCGCTAAAACCGCTGGAGAAGACGTAAGTGACGCCATTGACCGGCTGGTGTATTACGCCGGCTGGTGCGACAAGTACCAGCAACTCTTCAGTACAGTAAATCTGGTATCTTCCTCGCATTTCAATTTTTCGGTTCCGGAGCCCATGGGTGTGGTATCGGTAATTGCACCCGAACAAAGCCCCCTGCTTGGGCTCATCAGCGTAATTGCACCGGTAATTGCCGGCGGAAACACCTGTGTGGTGCTTGCCTCCGAAAAACTACCGTTAAGCGCGGTGAGCTTTGCC
The DNA here is from genome assembly GCA_937868675.1 of uncultured Bacteroidota bacterium. Taxonomy (GTDB): domain Bacteria; phylum Bacteroidota; class Bacteroidia; order B-17B0; family Aurantibacillaceae; genus Aurantibacillus. Next base: position 11,926 of record CALMNJ010000527.1, read on the forward strand.
GAAGTGCTTGCCACTTCCGATCTGCCTGGAGGTGTTGTAAATATTTTAACCGGCACTTCTGCTGAACTTCACTCCCACTTCTCATCACATATGGATGTGAATGCCGCCATGTATTGCCGCAACAGCAAAGCTGAGGTAAAAGCCATGCAGGAAAACTGCGCCTTTAATGTGAAGCGATTTTCGCATTGGCAGTATAACTGGAAAACGGATGCCGCACAGGGCCCGTACTTCATCAATGAGTTACAGGAAATAAAAACCACCTGGCATCCCATCGAACACATTGGAATTGGGGGTGCTAAGTATTAAGACGTAACGCGATTGGTGAGCTAAACGGACGTGAGTCTGAGCCTGCATCGCCTACAAATCTTGGTACTGAATGGCGCCAGTTGCATGAATAATCAACAGAGTTAAAATCATACACAAACGTTACAACATCCGCTTTAATTAGATAAGAAAGATTAATGTTTATCATGAAAAGCGATGACATCAATGCCGGCGATCGTGGCGCGGACAAGTATCGCAGCGATTTTTTTTCAGGAAACAACCGTGTATTGTTCCAGTTGCAATCACAGCCATCACGAGTATGAGTGTATATCTCCTTAGCAATTTCACAACACAAATATAACCGAATAATTTCTTAATTTAGAATCCGCTCGTGAATCCAGTTTCCAACATAGGCCGCTACTTCCTGCTCATGGCTAGGGTTTTCAGGCGCCCACAAAAATACAGTGTTTACTTTCGTCAAACCCTTGTTGAAATTGATACCATCGGTATTTCGTCGCTTCCCATAGTTGCCATTATTTCCGTTTTTATGGGCGGTATTATTACCATTCAGGCCGCCTTTGGCTTTAGTAGTCCATGGATTCCGCTTTACGCCGTGGGTTTTACTACCCGCGAAAGTGTGTTGCTGGAGTTCAGTCCAACCATTGTAAGCCTCATTATGGCAGGCAAGGTTGGCTCCAACATTGCTTCCGAAATTGGCGCGATGCGCATTACCGAACAAATTGATGCCCTCGAAATCATGGGTATTAACTCCGCCAGCTATCTCATTCTTCCAAAAGTTCTCGCGGCGGTTTTTATTTTCCCTTTCCTTGTGGCACTGAGCATGTTTCTTGGCATTCTTGGTGGTTATGTGATGGGCGTTACGGCCGGTGCCTGCACCGAGTATGAATACGTATTTGGCATACAGGCCTTTTTTGAACCCTGGAAACTTTACTACTCCTTTACCAAAGTAATTGTATCTGCTTATATAATCACCTCTGTGTCGTCGTATTACGGGTACTATACTTCAGGTGGTGCACTCGAAGTAGGCCGCAGCAGTACCAACGCGGTTGTTTATAGCAGCATCCTTATTCTGTTATTTGCGCTCATTATTACCAATCTGTTCTTCAACCGTTGATAGAGATCCGCAGCATAAACAAAACCTTTGGCGACCGCCAGGTAGTAAAAGATGTGAGTTTCACCTTTGAACAGGGGAAAACCAATATGATTATCGGCGAAAGCGGCTGCGGAAAAACCACCATTCTTAAACTCATGGTGGGTCTGCATAAAGTAGATTCAGGCGACATTCTATACAACGGGCAAAATTTTCCTAAATTAAGTACCGACGAGCAGCAACATATACGCACACAGATTGGTATGCTGTTTCAGGGAGGCGCCTTGTTCGACTCTCAGACCCTGGAACAGAATGTACGCTTTCCCTTGGATATGTTCACCAACATGAGCCGTGAAGAAAAAGACGAGCGTGTTAACTTTTGCTTAGAGCGCGTTAAGCTTGAAGGGCGTAACAAGCTGTATCCTTCCGAACTGAGTGGCGGAATGAAAAAACGCGCGGCACTGGCCCGGGCTATTGCCAACAACCCCCGCTACCTTTACTGCGACGAACCCAACTCCGGCCTCGATCCCAAAACATCAATCGTGATTGACGAACTCATACACAGCCTTACCCGTGAATTTAACATGACCACTATTGTTGTCACGCACGATATGAATAGTGTAATAGAGATTGGCGAGAATATTATGTTTGTGCATCAGGGGCAGAACTGGTGGTCGGGCAACAGCACCCGCATTCTTAAAACTGATAACAAGGAACTCTTCGACTTTGTGTTTGCAAGCGAGTTTATGAAGGATATTTTCCGTAAAGCCCAATAATTATTTATTATTCCAGGCCTAAACCGAGTTTATTTAACCGTTGTAATGTTTACTTTATTTCCGCTTATCACCCAACAATACTATCTTTGCGCCTGGTGTTGCATGCAGTCCGAAACATACTCATCGCCCTTGCTCTTGCAGGTTTCTCCTTACATCTGGCCGCACAAAAAAAATCCGGTGGCGATAGTCTGATAACCAATATCAGTTGCCGTGGGACCGGTAATAAATTCTTTAAAGCCAGTCTGTACCCTCACTCCGTTGGAGTCCAAAAGTCGTCTGACGCAGGTAAAACATGGGGTCAACAAGTATGGGCCTGCCCTGTAAAAAACGGCGGACTCTGTAGCATGGACGGGGTTAGCTTGCGTAGCTCTCTGAACTTTGTTTGCGATACAGGGAGCGGGCCCTTCAGCGGACGTTTGTACCTGTGCTGGAGCGATGAAAGATTCGGGACCGGGCGCAGCGATGTGTTCTTGTCTTATAGCGACGACGACGGGGGGCACTTTACAGAACCCCTTCTCGTTACCTATAACCCCAACCACAAGGCACAATGTTGGCCGGCCATGGGCATCAACTCAGCCGACGGTAAAATTTTTATTGCCTATTTTGACAAGCAGAACTACCATACGGGCAAAGGATCTGATGTATATTTGTCAGTAAGCATTAACGGGGGCTTACAGTTCAGCCATTATTTACTTAATACGCAGCCCGCGCTTATTAGTGCAGGTTCGCGTGTTAACATTACAGCACATGCTGGCAAAGATCCCGAAATATTATGGAGTGTGCCATTAATGAAACCACCTACGGTAAAGGTTGTGGCAAGCGATGTGGCACTAAACGCCGGACTTACAAAGAACAAAAGCAGAGAACTTGTTATGGAAAAGGCATTTTCTTTCTCCGACACCATTCACATACCCTTTACTACAGCGGATCCTGTTAACATTACGGCGGTGCTCACTAAACCTTTACAGCCTGATTACGAAAAAGTAATTTTTACCTGTAAGCCATTCAAACCAGGTAAAAATGAGATTGTAGTGCCTGCAAAAAAGCTGGAAATAAAGCCAGACAATTACACACTGGTATTATACTATGGCGGTAAAAACCGATTTGTTTGGATAACCAGCGAAAATTAAGATTTATCTCAGGATTTAATTTTTGGCACAATTTTTGGAATTTTTAACGCAGTGCTTTTGAGCGCCTGTTTAGTTGAGTCCTTTAATTTAATGCCCTTAGTATTTGGTGCTTTGTTCGCAGCTATGTTTCATTAACGACCTTTTGCCCAAACCCAAATGGGACTGCGCATCTCAAAAATTACCTCCGCCCCTGAAAAGGTGGAGGTAATTAAAGCGCAGATCTTGTTTCGTAAATTCAAAAATATTTATGCTAGCCTGTACTTTTTAAAAGCAATAACCGCGCTCTTCCAACAACTATGCCAGGCAAAAGCTTTCAGGGAAATCCGGGTATTCCCAAAGCACACTTCCACTTCCTTTATTTATATAAAGCCTTTGGGCGCGCTAAAGGTCAAACGTAAGGTATTAGAAATTTAAGGTAATTTAGTTACGCTATTTTAAATTTTATGGAAGTAAGAGCCGACACCTATTTATGGGCCATCCGAATTTACAAATCACGCACCCTCGCATCTGAAGCCATAAAGGGGGGCAAGGTGAAACTGAATGGCGACAACTTTAAGCCTTCGCACGAAGTAAAAGTTGGCGAACGCTACACAATGAGTATTGGGGGTAACAAAAAAATAATTGAAGTAACGGGCCTGCTTGATAAGCGACAAAGTTTTGAAGTAGCGAAACTGCATTACACAGACCATTCGCCACCTCCCGAAAAAAACGAAAAATTACCTCCTCTGTTTTTTAAACCAACGGTGAGGCGCGACAAAGGTTTGGGCCGGCCTACCAAAAAAGACAGAAGAGACATTGAAGGATTTGAAGGCATTTAAACCCTTATTGTGGCCCAAGTTTGGTTTAAATATAACTCTTCAAAGTCGTTGAGTGCCATTGGCATTCTGCTTTTATTTCTGATCTCCTGTTCAAAACCACGCGAATATTACTTTGAAAACAACGATGAAACTTCCGGTGGATTCCTTTCTGTATCCATGCACCTGGACTCTGACGGGAAGCTAGAGATAATGCGAATTGAGGCGAAGGCAAAAGAAATTAATGAAGCAGGCAGCGTTTTTACTTTCGATACCCTTCTAATAAATGGCACCTGGCGTGAGCTTGAAGATTCTATCTTATGCAAACCGGATATACCCGACCCCACTTTTCGGAAACTGTGTTTACCACCCGGTCCGGGTTCACAAATGGCGACAAAGGGTACTTTGTCATTCCCACTTAACACCGATACGGTTTTTTTGTTCGGGCAACCATGTTTAAGAAAATAGACTACTATTACTCTCGCCAGCCCAATTCATGAATGAGAAGCTGCGTTAAATAGACTTTTCGAAAAGTGTGCGCTGTTAATTCCGGATAAGGGGAATATGCATTACTCCGTTTCCACTATTATGAGATTTTCCATGCCCACCGTCATTTTAAGGATGCCAAATTTTACCAGCACTTTTTCGTCCTTAATATCCTCCACCTCGCCAACTTCCTTGCTGTTGAGTACTTTTACCTTACTGCCAATTTTTATTGCAGGTTTTATGCGGGCAATTTTTTTCTCGGCATAACTATCCAGTTTTTTTTGCTTGCGCAGTATCTCCTGTTTTTTGGTTTCGGCGGTAATGCCATCAATAAACCGTTTTATTACTTCCTTACGGTCATTACGGGCCTGCCAGTCTTCCATGAGCCGCAGGTATTTTTTACCAAAATCTGCCAGGCGGGCAAGCTCCATTTTCCGTTCGCGCTCCCGGTTTATTTTTTCTTCCCAGTTATTAAAAAGTGTGTGGTACTTTTCTTTGGCCATTTTCCGCAAAAATTCTTCATGCTCCGAGCGCTGTATCTGATCTTCCAGTTTGGTTTTTTGGTCTTGCACCTCGGCCAGCAAGCGGCTCAGTTTTAGTTTATCCTTATCCACCTTTTGCCGGGCGCGTTCTATTAAATGTTTAGGAAATCCTATGCGCTCAGCCACCTCAAAGGTGTAGCTGCTGCCAGGCTCGCCCACACTTAAAATGTATCGTGGTTCAAGGTGTTCGAGGTCAAACAACATACTGCCGTTTACACAACCATTTAGTTTTTCGGCAAGTAGTTTTACGTTGCCAAAGTGCGATGTAATAATGCCCCGCGTTTGCGAGTTGGCCAAACTTTCGAGCACTGCTTCGGCAATGGCGCTTCCGAGTTCGGGGTCGGTTCCGCTTCCAAATTCATCCATTAAAACAAGGCTGCCTTCATTTACCTGGTTCAAAATACCGGTCATAGATTTAAGCTTCGCACTGTAGGTGCTAAGTTCGTTTTCGATGCTCTGTGTATCTCCAATATCAATTAAAACTTTCTCAAAAAAACAACACACACTGTCTTCCTTTGCGGGAATGAGGAGACCGCTTTGAAGCATGAGTTGAAGCAATCCCACTGTTTTAAGAGCAATGGTCTTCCCGCCTGCATTTGGGCCACTAATTACCAGCACCCTGCTTTCACGGTTAAGTGTGAGCGAAAGCGGAATAGTCTTTTTGCCAGCACGTTTATTTTGCAACAATAAAAGCGGATGCATGGCCCCTTTCAAATGCAAATCAAATCCTTCTTTAATTTCGGGCAGGGTTCCATTCACATCAATTGCGGCAAGTGCCTTTGCCCTGATAAAATCGGTCTGGGTTAGTAGTTCAAAACCCAGGCGCAGTGTGGGCACAAAGGGTCTTATGCGGGCACACAGCTCACGCAGAATACGGTTTACTTCGCGTTGTTCGTCAATTTCAAGTTCGGCCACCTCATTGTTCATGCCAATGGTCACGCCGGGTTCAATAAAGATTGTTTTGCCCGTTTCGCTTTTACTGTGAACAAACCCGCTGATCTCCGCCTTGTATTCAACCATTACAGCCAGGGTTCTGCGACCATTAAAAAAACTTTCCTCGTTTTCGCGCAGGCAACCCAGTTTGCGTAGTTCGTTCACATACTGATCGAACCGTTTATCGCTTTCGCGGCGTTTATCAGCAATGCTCTTGCGTATGCGATGCAGCTCGTGCGAAGCCGAGTTTTTAACCTGAGCCTCTGGGTCAACAATGCGGTCTATTTCTTCCGATACGAATTCGCAGGTTTCGGTGCCGGAATACAGCTCGGCCATATGGGGCATGTTTTGTTTTTTGCCTTTAAAGAACCTCACCAAAGTATTGATGGTGCTGGTGGTGCGGCCTACCTCCATTAATTCGGTTTCGTGAAGCAGGGCGTTGTCCAGCGACAAAATGTGAAGAAAACGTTCTATATCATCGTATTCTATCTGGGGAAAAAAATTATTGGCGGCAATCAGTTGCCGTACCTCGTTAACCTGGTTAAGGGCTTTAAGTAAATAGGGAGGGTCGTAAACGGGTGCAATGCTGTGACACATTTCGGCTGCCTTTTTACCGTGGCACCTTACACGCACAAGTTCCTTTATCTTATCGAACTGGAGTTGCTCCAGTTGTTTTGTTCCAATCATGCGGGCGAAGCTAAAAATTACAAAAATATTTACAAATAAACAATCCAGCACCACATGGTGATACGGGTTAATTGCCTTATTTTTGGCAGTCCAAGGATCACAAAACAATGAAAACTGAACTTATTGCAAAACTTGAAGAACTGTTGTTGAAAGACGCAGGTGAAGTAGCTGCTGATGTACGCGCCCTCCAGAAAGAGTATCAAAAAGTATGGACCACCGGGTTTGAAAAAGCCAAACAGGAATTTATAGAGTCTGGTGGCAAGAGCAAGGAATTTGAATACACGAAGGAGCCTGACGACCTGCATTTTGAGGAGCTTATCGAAAAGTATAACAAGCTAAAGAAAGAAAACGATGCCAGGCTGGCTACCGAGCAGGCCCGTAATCTGGTAATCCGTCAGGAGATTATTGCCAAAATTAAAGACCTTAGCCAGCTGAGCGAAAACGTTGGCGCTGCCGTGAGAAAGCTACAGGAACTGCAAACCCAGTGGAAAGAAACAGGTCCTGTATCGCCGCACAAGTACAAAGATCTGCAGTCGGATTACAGCAGGGCGGTTGAGGATATTTATTACAACCTTAAGATTTTTCGTGATCTTCAGGAGCACGACCTCAAAAAAAATCTTGAGCATAAATCGGCGCTCATCGAAAAAATTAAAGCGATACAAGGTCTTGACAATATTAAAGAAGCTGAACGTTTAATAAAAGTATACCGCAATGAATGGGAAGAAATCGGCCCTGTACCGAATGTCCGCTGGGAGTCGCTGAAGGCCGAGTATAAATCAGCGCTCGACGACACGTATGCCAAAATAAAAGCTTATTATAACGCAGTTGAGGAATCGAAGGAAAACAACCTTAAAGCCAAACAGGATATTATTGAAAAGGCCCGCGCACTTGTTACGGGCCTGGAAGAAGCCAGAGCGACTAAATGGAATGAGGTCACTGAAAAGCTTCTTTCCCTTCAGGCCGACTGGAAGAACATTGGCCGCACCACTGAGAAGGATAATGAAAAAATATGGGCCGAATTCAGGGCCGTATGTGACGCGTTTTTTGAAAAGAAAAAAGAATTTTTTGCCGGTTTAAATGAAAAATTTGCCGCCAACCGTAAAATAAAATCAGAGCTTATTTCAAAAGCTGAGAGCCTGCAACACAGCACCGACTGGCAAAAGACCGGGCTTGATTTGATTAAGCTACAGGAGGAATGGAAAAAACATCCCGGAAACGGTGATAAGGAAGAGCCAAGGCTTTTTCAACGCTTTCGAAAGGCCTGCAACACATTTTTTGAATCAAAAAAAGCGTATTTCGACAATCTGGATGCCTCCTACGATCAGAATCTTGTTACAAAGGAAGCTATACTTGTGCGTCTCAATGAATTTAAACTCAGCGATGATCATAAAGTCAATTATGAAACCCTGAAGAACTTCGGCAACGAATGGAAAGATGCTGGACACGTCCCCATGAAAGAGAAAAAGCGGGTCAACGACGCGTTCTTTAACCGCCTTGATGAGCTCTACGACCAAATGAACTTAGATAAGCATGAAAAGGCCTCCATGCAGTACCGTAGCAAAATTGAGCGGATGCTTGGGTCGGAAAACCCATTTGACATGCTGAGGCGCGAGGCCGACCATTTGAAGCGTAGCATGGATGAAATAAATAGCCGCGTTCGGACTTACGAAAACAATCTAAAAAAAAAAAAAACCTCTAAAGGCAGCAATGCGTTTATG
>CALMNJ010000528.1 GCA_937868675.1 uncultured Bacteroidota bacterium
CAGGTTAAAGGGCTGCACAATAAAAACCTTTGCGGTAAAAGACCGCAAAATGTTTATTGCAACCGAAACCTGCCTGGCTAATCTGAATTTAGATAATGGTATGTCCGAATATTATGACATGAGCGATGGGCTTGTATCACGTGAGATCAGCGATATCGTTTTGGTGAATAAAAACATTTATCTGGCCACCAATAAAGGCATGGTAATGTTCCCCGAAAAAATGTCCTCGTACAATAGGATTGCTCCATCAGTAATGATTAGCCATGTAAGCATTAACAATACAACCCAGCCTTACACCGGGCAAACAATTACGTTAAGTTACGGAACAGATAAAATAAAAATCACTTATTTGAGCGCCTGTCTGAAAGCAAGAGGGAATTTTTTTTACAAATACAGGTTGCAAGGTTCTGATACCTCTTGGTATGTGTTGGGCTCAGGTATCAGAGAAGTAACATACCCCTCATTGCCACCCGGAAATTATATTTTTGAAGTAAAAGCAGTTAACGAAGACGGCCTTGAAAGTGCGGTTATCGGTTCGGTTCAAATCCACGTCAACAAACCTTACTGGCAGCAGTGGTGGTTTTATGTGCTGGTGGGGCTTTCGGGAGCACTGTTGGTACTCGCCGTGTCATGGCAGATCATTCGCAGCAACAACAACAAGGCCCGTATTGCCAGTGAGCTTATCGCATCCCAGCTCACCGCTATAAGAGCGCAAATGAATCCGCATTTTATGTACAACACGCTTAACTCCATTCAGGATCTGGTGCTAAAAAGCGACGTTAAAAACTCAAACTATTACCTCAGCAGATTCAGTTCCCTGATGCGGAAAATTTTGGAATTCTCTTCTCTCGAAAAAATAACAGTGGCTGAAGAAATGGAAATGCTGGGCAATTATCTGGAACTAGAAAAACTGAGATTTGGCACCGAGTTCAGTTACGAACTAAAGATCAGCGGTATCAACACCGAGAGACGATGGATCCCCACACTCATTATACAGCCTTTTGTTGAGAATGCCGTAAAACACGGCCTCTTGCACAAAAAAGGCAGTAAACTGCTTACTGTTGAATTTAGTTCGGATCAATACGCCACACTGGTGAAAATAACGGATAATGGCGTGGGCCGTAAGCGTTCGGACGAAATAAGAAAGCAAAGCCCCTTGCCGCACCGATCGTTTGCCACCGGGGCCGTACAAAAGCGTTTAGAGCTGCTGAACAAAGGGCGTAATGCGAAAATAAGCTACCATCTTGATGATCTGTATAATGACGACCAGCCGGCCGGTACACAAATCACGCTTCGTTTTTCTGAAAATGCTTCATGAACTCAAAACAACCAGTGATGAATCTATACGCACAGGAAATGATGCTTTAAACTAATTTTGAACCGAAACAATGGAGGTACTAAAAGCCATTATTATTGACGATGAGGAAAGAGCGCGCAGCAGCCTTAAGGCGCTTCTGCGGGATTATTGTCCTGCTGTTGAATTAGTGGACGAATGTTCTGGTGTACCTGAAGGGGTTCTTGCAATTAACAGGCATCGCCCTCAGCTTGTGTTTCTGGACATTGAGATGCCTGAATATTCAGGATTCGAATTGCTGGGTTTTTTTCGGGATGTTGATTTTGAGATTGTATTTGTTACGGCCTACAATGATTATGCAATAAAAGCCTTTGATGTTTCGGCTGTGGACTATTTGCTCAAACCAGTTGATATAGACAAACTGAAGGCCGCTGTTGAAAAGACGCAGAAAAAAATTGGCAGCCATAATATGCAGGCCCGTATTGACCTCCTCAAAGAGAGCTACACCGCCGGCCAGTTCAACAAAATAGCGCTGCCGGTAGCTGAAGGATTACTGTTTGTTGACACCGCCGAGATCGTTTACCTTGCCGCTGATGGCGCTTATACCGAGGTGTGGTTGCGCAACAGTTCAAAGATTCTGGTGAGCAAAAAGCTAAAATTTTTTGAAGACGTTCTGGAAAAAAGACCCAATTTTTTCCGCTCACACCGCTCCTATATTGTCAATATCAACTTTATCAAAAAATATAACAAGGCCGACAACGCCTTAACCCTTGATAATGGAAAAACCATCATTATTTCCCGCGATAAAAAAGCAGAGTTTGAGGGTCAGCTTAAACACAACAACATTACGGTGGGATAATCACTGACCGGCTTCATTTTCTTTTAAACAATTACAGAACCTCTTCTTCAACGCAGCTCTATTGTTGCTGTTTTTCACAAAATGCATCCAATTAAAAATTTACAGCCATGTGGTTTTCTTAAATCCATGAACTCAAACATACGGTTCGTGAATTGCTGTTGACACAGGCAGACCAGCCAAAGCAACTTTGCTAAAAAAACAACGCATGAAAAATTTCTTACTCCTTGTAATGTCCATCCTGTTATTGCTACCTGGCAGGGCACAAAACTACAACTGGGCTTTCCCCATTGCCGGAATGTCAAACGAAGTGTGTAATTCCATTGCTTACGACGCTTCAGGCAATATTTATGTGGCAGGATATATTGACGGATCCGCAGACTTTAATCCGGACCCGAATCAAACCACGATTCTGAACACAGCCGGTTCAAAAGATATTTATATGGCCAAGTATACACCCGCTGGCAACCTTACCTGGGCCGTACGAATGGGCTCAACGGGAGTTGATGAGGCAAAATTCATCCGCATAAACCAACAAAACGGCGATATTTATCTCGCAGGCACGTTTCAAAACACGGTGGATTTTGATTTTGGAAGCCCAACCGCTAACCTTGTCTCTGCCGGCGGCTACGACATCTTTTTTGCCCGCTATTCTTCAGCCGGAACACTATTATACGCACGCCGTATAGGCGGTGTCAACATTGAGTTAATTGATGCCATGGATGTTAATTCATCCTTGTCAAACAACGGCGAAATCACCATGATGGGCCGCTTCACCGGAACTGTGGATTTTGATCCAAACTCGGCGGTTGTGAATCTGGTAGCCAACGGATCCGAAATGTTTATTGCCAAATACAGCAATACATTCAGTTATCAGTCGGCTTATAAACCCTTAACAGGTTCGGTGTATGGCAAATGTGTAAGCTACGATCAGGCAGGGACCGGACTTTATATTACCGGCGGCTTTAATGGTACCGTGGATTTTAATTTTGGTACGCCTACCAACAACCTGGTTTCACAAAGCCTCAACAATGATATTTTTCTGGCCAAATATGATCTAAACCTAAACTATCAATGGGCCGTATCAATGGGAGGTAACAATGGAGCCAAAGAAGGGCGTGCCGTTAAAACCGACAGCAACAACGATGTTGTATTAACCGGAGTCTTTGATGGTACGGTGGATCTGGATCCGGGTGCGGGCACCAATACGTTCAGCGCTCAGGGTACCGATGTGTTTCTGGCCAAGTACAGCAGCAGTAATGGCGCACATCAGTGGTCCGGGGCCATGGGCGGTACCGGTACTGATTATCCTTCGGGTTTGGCTGTAGATGCAAATAATAATATTTATATAGGAGGGGCCTTTCAGTCAACAGCCGACTTCGATCCCTCATCAGCTACTGCGACACTTACAACAACCGGTGCCGACGATGCGTACTTTGCACGCTACGATGCCAGCGGTAATTATAATTTTGCTCATGGCATTGGCGGTGGCAGTGGCAATCAGGCTGTTACTTCGCTGGTACTCACCTCTCCCGATAATCTTTACTTGTGTGGTAGTAACATTGGTACCGGTTGCGATTTTGATCCGGGGCCTGGTACGGCAATAATCTCAGCGCTGGGGGCTATTGATGCCTTTGTTGCCAAGTACAAAGCCTGTCCTGATCCAATCATTGCTACGAGCCTGGCCAGCAACAATACGCCCTGCTCCAGCGAGAGTGTAACACTTTCAGTTGTTTCAGGATTTTTGGGTGGTGCGGTTAATTGGCAATGGTACAGCGGCTCTTGTGCTGGTACACCAGTTGGTACCGGAACGCAGATAGTAGTGAACCCCACCACCTCAGCTGGTTATTTTGTAAGGGCTGAAGGCGGCTGCTTAGTTTCGCCCGGCATTTGCAGCAACGGCAATACCCTGTCCGTTATCGCCTCTCCAACGGTTACCGTTCTCAGTAACCAGACACTTATCTGTAGCGGACAGAGTGTTATGCTGGCTTTTAACGGCGCAAACTCTTACAGCGTCAATGGTTCGGCTATAACAGGTTCTACGGCGCTCGTAAACCCTACGATTACAACCACGTTTACCATTACAGGTAATGACGGCTGTATGGGAACGGCAGTTTACACACAGTCGGTTGAAACCTGCGAAGGATTGTCGGTTGTGGCCCATAATGCGGATATTCAGGTTTATCCAAACCCGTCAAGTAGCAGCTTTTATGTTTCGGGTGCGGCAGGCCGGCAACTGTTGCTTCTGAACGGACAAGGTCTGGAAGTGTTGCTGATAATTACAGAAACAAATGCTATAGAAGTTAAGAACCTTGCGCCAGGCCTTTATTTTTTGCAGGGAGAAAAATTCAACAAAAAAATTATTGTAACACATTAAAAAATGAAAAACATAATTCTGTTTCAACTCCTGGTTTTTTCGTCGTTGTTAAGTGGTCAGGTAAGTAATGGGCTTGTTGCCAACTACTCCTTTAACTACGGAAACGCTAACGATAACAACGGCACGGCCGCCAATGGCACCGTAACCAGTGCAAGCCCTACCAATGATCGGTTTGGTAATTCCAATGCAGCATATTCTTTCAGCGGTAACTCATATATTGATTGTGGTAATGCCGCTGCTGTTGGTACCCTTACCAGCGCATATTCAATATCAGCCTGGTTCCGGCGCGCTTCATTTTCCGGGCAACTTGAGGTGATTGCCGCCAAATGGGATTTTACCCCGGCCAGCGAACACATGTTTTTAGCCACCCAAAACAACCAGTTGGTATGGGCTACTCCCGGCCCGGGAAACTCAGGCACATCAGATACCAGCAAAATAAAAGCCAACACATGGACACATGCCGTTATTACCTGGTCGGCGGGAGGTGCCGTATGTGTTTACATGAACGGGGTTTTAAGCAGTAGTGTACAAATGAGTGCCTACACAGTAAATATCACATCGCCTGTAAGTTTTATGATTGGAGCGCAGTCGCCTACCACCCGACTGTTTAATGGCCAAATTGATGACGTGAAAATTTATAGCAGAGTGTTAAATACCTCTGAGGTAAGTC
>CALMNJ010000529.1 GCA_937868675.1 uncultured Bacteroidota bacterium
CTTTTGTCGGCTCTGAAAGGTGAGTTTCCTTTTTTTAACCGGCCAAGGTATACCCGAAGCGAGTCGAGAACCGGTATGGCAAAAAATCCGGCGAAAATACTCAGAAAGGTGGATTGCAAGCCAGAGCCAGAGCCTGATTGTTTTAAAAGATATAATGCGGAACCAACGATGAGTGTTCCCAAAAATAAGGAGCCGGCATCGCCCATAAACACTTTATTGTTGTGCAGGTTAAATCTCAGAAACCCCACAACGGCGGCTGCCGCAGCAGCATAAAAAACAGCGAGGTGGAAATTCCGGGTCAAAACCGAAAACACCGACATAAGCGCAAGACCAATGAGCGCAATGCCTCCGGCCAAACCGTCAACGCCATCCATCAGATTAAACGCATTGATAACACCAGTGATCAGCAATACCGAAATCAGGTATTGAAGAGGAACAGCAAGTTCGTAAACTCCAAATAATCCGTAAAACGAATACAGCCTGATGCCCGAAGCCGAAAGCGCCATGGCTACGGCCAGTTGCAGCATCAGTTTGTGACTGGCCCTCAGGTCGCTTTTGTCGTCCATCACGCCAATGATGAATAAAAACAGCGACGCGGTTAAAATGGCAACAAGTTGTTGAAACGCCAGAAAGATGGTTGTGTTTATGAGCGAGCATAATAACAGGTTAAGCACGATGCCTATACCACCGGTAAGCGGAACCGGTATATGATGCAACTTACGGGCCCCGGGCTTATCGGTTAAATTAAAGCGAAGCGCTGCTTTTGAGATAACGGGCATGGTAACGAGCATGAGCAATACGGCCGTGGCCGGTGGTAAAATCGTTTGTATAACAGTTTCCATTTTTATTCTGATTTGGATTGGTTATTTTTCATAAAATGCCTGTGGATATTTGAGATGCGCGGCGCCCAGGCTGAGCAGTTTTTTTTCGGGCATCTTTTCCCTTAGCTGGCCCATGAGCTTTTTATTCAGCGCCTGTTGCAGCACCTCTTTTATCAGGGCATCGTAACGGGTGGTAATAACCTGCCAGGTATAACGCCTATCCGCTATACTTTTCATTTCAACCGAAATGCGTTGCAGGTCTTCACTTTTTACCGAACGGATAAGGCCATTAAGTTCCTCTGATGAAGTAAAAAACAACGCTTTGTTTTCGGTGGTGGTGCGGTTGTACGAAACGCCATAGGCAATTACCGGAAGACCAAGGTTCATGGCCTCTACCAGAGAAGGATTGGTGCCGCCGGCACTGTGCCCGTGAAGGTAAACATAGGCGTTGCTCCGGAGCATATTGATAATTCTTTCATCGTAAATGGGATCAAGCAGGTGAATGTTTGTACTTGTTGCATATTCCATTTTAAGACCGCGGCCATAAGTACTGCTGTTCCAGTTGCCTACTATCACTAACTCGCGGTTCGGGATATTTTTAAACGCTTCCAAAACCAGATTCACATTGTTTTCAGGTTCTATACGGCACACTTTAATGGCATAGAGGTATTTTAAAAACGGAAAGTGTTTGTAATCTTCCTCCGCGGCTTTAACCGGTACGGCCTGATTTCCGCCATATTCCACCACACGGCTGAGTGTGCCATATCTGCGAGCTGTGTAATCCTGAATGGATTCGTTATCAGAAATATCCATGTGTGAATATTTTACCGCAATTTTTTCGGCAAGCCACAGGTACATTTTAGCCACGGGGTTCCATTTTTCGCGTTTCCATTCGATGCCGTCAATCGAAGTGATAATTTTTTTTCCGGTGAATAATCTTACTAACGGAAGCATCCACGCGCCTGCTACCCCCAATACCAACAGTACATCGGCATAAAAAGCCGCGTGCAAAATGGAAAGCGCGTCGTATAAAACACTTTGCATACCGTTGGCATTCAAAGGCAGGTAAACGGTGAAGCAACTGCCCACCCCAACCTGGCTGCTGACCTCGATGCGCCCGCCCATCAATTCCACCAGTCGCTTGCTGATGCTCAAACCCAGGCCCGTGCCGCCATAGCGACGCGTGGTCGACGAATCGGCTTGCTTGAACGGCGCAAATGCCAAGTCTTGCTCTTGCAGGCTCATGCCAATGCCCGAGTCATGCACGTGCAAGACCACCGAATCCGGAGCCACCCGGGCATGCAGGCGCACCCCGCCTTGTTCGGTGAACTTGATGGCGTTCGACAGCAGGTTCATCAACACCTGCTCGATGCGCAACGCATCTCCGTCGATGGAAACGGGCAGATCCGGATCCAGCTCCAGCGTCAGAGTCAGGCCCTTGTCATCGGCCCGGCTGCGCACCATGTCTACCGCCTCGGTGAGCAAGGTCGCGAGCACCAAAGGCCGCGATTCGATGGCCACCTGCCCCGCTTCCAACTTGGAGATATCGAGGATGTCATTGAGCACACCCAGCAGCAAGCGTCCTGAGTCGAGGATGGTCTCAAATGTTTTCTGCGTGGGCTGCCCTGTGCTTTCAAGGTAGCCCAGTTGCGCCAGCCCCAGCACCCCATTGAGCGGCGTGCGGATTTCGTGGCTCATATTGGCCAGGAACTCGCTCTTGACCCGCGCCAGGCGCTCGGCTTCTTCACGCGCCGCTTCGCGCTCGGCAGCCAGGGCGCGCTGCTCGGTCACGTCGCGAATCACGGCCATGACCTCATCGTTGCCCAAGGGCAGCAAACGGGCTTCAAAAACCTGCTCGCGTGAGGTGTCTTTTTCGGTGGACCAGGCATAGTCAATGACCATTTGCCCCTGGGCATGCACCTGGGCCAGCGCCTGAGTCAAGCGCTCCGCGCCATCGGCTGGCAGTCCTTGCTGCAACTTCATGCCATTGCGAATCAGGCTCCGCGTCACGGGGTCGCCCACCCCTGCGCGGTGATCGATCACCGTGCCATCGAGTGCCAGCCGGTAATACTGATCGGGCAAAGCTTGGAACAGGCTGTTGAATTCGGCCGTACGCAGGCTGACAGCCGACTCCAGCCGCTCGTTGTGATAGGTCAGGTTCTTGGTGGCCCGCTTTTGCAAGGTGATGTCGACAAACGATTCCAACTGGAACACGTCGTCGGCCAGATTAATGCGGGTGGCCGACCAGACCACGTCGCGCACTTCTCCCTGCCGGGTGACCAGGGTGGTTTCCAGCCGGTCAATGTCTTCGCCCCAGCGCTCCGTTTGGTAAAGCCCTTCAAGCTGGGCTGCATGCGCACCCTGTTCTGCTGTTAACTCGCCTTCCGCCACCGCGAGGCCAATGACCAACGAGCCCGTGGGTTGGATTAAATTGGCAAGGGCCGTCAA
>CALMNJ010000530.1 GCA_937868675.1 uncultured Bacteroidota bacterium
AATAGATGCCTTCTTCGACTCTCATCTCCATAAGTAATAGATATCTCCCCTTTCCAACCGGATTCATACGGTTCCACTTTTATAAAAAAACTAAAAATAACGGCCTCCCCGCTGTAACCGAAATATATTCATTAAGTTTATATGGTATTTAGTTTTTATGAAGAAACTCTTTGTTCTTTTTTTGCTTCTGCTCATTGCTTTATCCCAAAATGGAGGAAAATACCCCTGTCTGTTATGGAAAATAAGTGGGAATGGGCTTAAAAAACCCTCCTATCTGTATGGCACTATGCATGTGAGCAACAAGGTGGCTTACTATCTTTCTGAACAATTTTTTGATGCCCTTAAAGGAGTAGATGTAGTTGGCCTTGAAACCAATCCGGGCGAATGGCTCGACAACATGGAAAAAACAGGCGAACTTATGCAGTTGAGCCAGTTCAGAAGCGCAGGCAACGGAAACAATTTTTATCGCAATGCGTTTAATGTGAAATTTCCGGATAAAAAAATGCTTCAGGGAATCTTAAGCTTTGATCCTGATATTATTGACGGTTTATTGTACCGCCAAAATCGTTCGCGCGAAAACTTTGAAGAAAGTACCTACATTGACCTTTTCATATACCAGTCGGCAGCCAAACTCAATAAGCAACTGATAAGTCTCGAGGATTTTTCACAATCTGAAATCAAAGCACGGCTCTCTGCCCTGCCTGATGAGAACGGTGAGGAAAGCGGAGAAAAAAACTATTCAAACTATTACTCGCTGCCACAGAAAATAGAAAACGCGTATCGCGAAGGAAATCTGGATATGCTCGACAGCCTCAGCAAACTTAACAGCAGCAGCAACACGCGCCGGTTCCTGATCAACGACCGAAACGTATTTTTTGTAAATACAATTGACTCGGTATTAAAAACAAAAACCCTATTCAGTGGTGTTGGTGCTGCCCACCTGCCCGGCCCAGATGGCGTTATTGAGCTTCTCCGCAAAAAAGGTTACACCGTAGAACCGGTTACCCCTAAGGTTACCAGCAAAAGCAACCACCTGCGCGAAGAACTTGACATATTGGTGAAACCTGTCACGTTTCAAAAACAATCGGCAACCGACTCCCTTTTTACGGTTCAGTTGCCCGGTAAGCTTTATCCCATCATTAATATTGAAAATCTAAAGTACTTCATCCATGCCGACATGGCCAATGGCGCTTTTTATACTGTTGTGCGCCTGCGGCATCAGTGCACCCTTTCAGGCGTCAGTACCCAACAACTTATGGCCAGGGTTGACAGCCTTTTGTTTGAAGGCATACCGGGTAAAATAATTTCTCGCAAAGAAATCACCGCTTCGGCTAATATCAAAGGTTTTGAAATCATTAATCAAACACGCCGGGGAGATCAGCAACACTATCAGATTTATTTTACCGACGCTGAAATGATTTTATTTAAGCTGGGCGGGAAACACAACTATGCCACCGGAAGTGAAGCCAGACAATTTTTCAGTTCCATTCAATTTTCACCACGAGCCGGTAGTGTGGTTAATTTTTCACCCCGCTCGGGCGGCTTTAACGTTAAACTTCCTTACCCATACTTCTACGAAAAAAACGAAAGCGGTGTAGCAACCGGCCTCGTTGAGGACGTATATGCATGCTCCCCAGGAGGGCGTCAGAGCTTTGGTGTGAAACACAGTGTTTACAATGACTTCTTTTATCTTGAAGATGACACCTTTGAACTGAACAGACTGGCACGTAACACACTCATCAATTTCAATTTCACGGTTTCTCCGAATTATCAGTTAAATAACCACCAGGGTTTTCCAGCCATTCAATTTTCGGGCACTAATACTGGAGGTTCTTACTTCTCCGGAAAAATATGTATTAAAGGCGTACATTATTATCTGGTGTTTACTACTTCATCAAGCCCGGTGTCCTTTAACGATGATTTTTTTGCTTCTTTTAAACTAACTGACTTTACCTATGTAAACCAATTCAAAAAAATCACCGACAAAGAACTTCATTTCAGAGTGGTTGACGAGGTAAGTGACAATGCCTTGAGCCGCTTTAATGAGGCCTATGCCAGGGCATATGAAGCTACCCGAACAAAAAAAGACTCTTCCAAAAGCAACTTTGATTATCAAACAAACACTAAATACTACTATTCGCCCTCCAGCAACGAGTATGTAAACATTACGTACGAAAAATACAATGATTACGATTACCGTGACGTGAAAGACCTGCATAAAAAAATTGAAGAAAACTTTCATAATACCTCGTCCATGCAGGTAACCGGCAGTAAGCACTCGTACGATAAGGGGCTTTATAAATACAGTTGTATTTTCAGAGATACAGCTAGAACAAGAGCCATTTACCTGCGGCTGTTTATACGCAA
>CALMNJ010000531.1 GCA_937868675.1 uncultured Bacteroidota bacterium
CCTCAAAACCCGCCCGAACAATACGAACTGGTGATAAGCCCCGACAGCATCATCATTTCAGCACAAGCCGGCCCCGGATTTTTTTATGGAATGATGAGCCTGGTTCAGGTTGCCGCGGCCAATACTATAAAATCGAAAAATCCGGAAACCGCCGCCGTAAAAATGCCCTGCCTTAAAATTACAGACGCACCCGGTTTTAGATGGCGGGGCATGCATCTGGATGTGTCGCGGCATTTCTTTGATGTGAACTTTATAAAAACATATCTCGACCTGATGGCATTGTATAAAATGAACACCTTTCACTGGCATTTAACCGACGATCAGGGCTGGCGCATTGAAATAAAAAAATACCCAAAGCTTACCGAAACCGGTGCCTGGCGCAACGGTACCATGGTTGGAACATATTCGGATAAAAAATACGACACCCTGCGTTACGGCGGCTATTACACACAGGAACAAATTCGCGAGATTGTGGATTATGCCGCTCGGAGACAAATAACCATTGTACCCGAAATTGAGATGCCCGGCCATTCGGTGGCGGCCATTGCCGCTTACCCCTTCCTTTCGTGCAAGGGCAACAAAATAGAGGTGGCAAAAGGATGGGGCGTTTTTGACGTTTTATATTGCACCAAAGATTCAACCTTTCATTTTCTTGAAGATGTTTTAACGGAAGTTTTGCAGTTGTTCCCCGGCAAGTACATTCACATTGGCGGCGACGAGTGCCCGAAAGAACGCTGGAAAAGCTGTGAAACATGCCAGGCAAGAATCATAAAAGAAGGCCTGAAGGATGAACACGAACTGCAAAGCTATTTTATTACCCGCATCGAAAAATTTGTGAACTCAAAAGGCAAACAAATCATTGGATGGGACGAAATACTGGAGGGAGGGCTCGCCCCCAATGCTTCGGTAATGAGTTGGCGTGGCACCAAAGGCGGCGTTGCTGCCGCAAAACTAAAACACATGGTGGTAATGACGCCCGGTAAACCCTGTTATTTTGATCACTACCAATCCAAAAACAAAAGCGCTGAGCCGCTCGCTATTGGCGGCTACAATCCGGTTGACTCTGTATATCATTATAACCCTGTTCCTCCCGGCCTTTCGCCGGAAGAACAAAACTATATTATGGGCGCTCAGGGAAATGTATGGACCGAATACATTACCAGCACGAAGCAGGCAGAATACATGGCTGTGTCGCGCATGATCGCACTTTCAGAGGCGGTGTGGACCCCCTATAAAAACAAAAATCTGAAGGATTTTAAAACACGATTTGAAAAAAACAGAGCTATGCTGGATATCCTGCACGTAAACTATGCCCGGCACATTTTAAAAGAAAAACAGAAATGACAACCCGCAGAAAATTCATTAAACTCTCGGCCCTGGCAGCCTCTATGCTGACCATCAAAAAAACCAGTGCAGCCCAGGAACTAACTGCTGCCGCAGTGCCGGGCACAAAACCGATTGTTCTTTCAACCTGGAATTTCGGCATTCAGGCCAATGCCGCTGCATGGGAAGTGCTCAGCAAAAACGGAAGCGCACTCGATGCGGTAGAAGCAGGCGTAAAAGTACCCGAAGGCGATCCCAACGAGCGAAGCGTGGGGCTTGGCGGCAGACCCGACAGGGACGGACGCGTAACACTCGACGCCTGTATTATGGACGAGAACATGAACATTGGCTCGGTAGCCAGTCTGGAATACATTGTACATCCCATATCGGTTGCCAGGGCTGTAATGGAAAAAACCCCGCACGTAATGCTTGTTGGCGACGGGGCACTTGAATTTGCATTGTCGCAGGGATTTAAAAAAGAAAAATTACTTACCTCCGAGTCTGAAGCCGAATGGAAGGAGTGGCTTAAAACTTCCGAATACAAACCAAAAGCCAATATCGAAAATCACGACACCATCGGCATGATCGCCCTCGATATGAATGGGAATTTGTCGGGAGCCTGCACCACCAGCGGCATGGCCTTTAAGATGCATGGCCGCGTAGGCGATTCGCCTATCATTGGCGCCGGGCTATATGTTGACAACGAAGTAGGAGCAGCTACCGCAACAGGTCATGGCGAAGAAGTGATACGCATTGCCGGAAGCCACACCGTTGTGGAACTGATGCGCCAGGGTTACCCTCCGCAGGAAGCCTGCAAAAAAGCCGTGGAGCGCATTTTAACCTCGGTT
>CALMNJ010000532.1 GCA_937868675.1 uncultured Bacteroidota bacterium
TGAGGGCCCCATGCGGCCTGCCTGAAATTAATATAATTGTGTTTTCCTGCTGATGAAGGCACCGGCAAGGGACGCTGGCCGGTAAATTTGTAGAGAAGCGTTGAGAAAAAGCCAAGGTCCTGTTCATTTCCGCTGGCACCGGTTATCACAGCGGTTTTCTCGTTTAATACAAAGTAACCCTGTGAGAGATGAATGGTTGCCGGTTTTGGAATTATGGGAGCCGAAGGCTGCGTGTTTTGACCTCTGCAAATGGCAAAGAGAAAGATGGCGGTTGTATAAAGTAATGTTTTTCTCATCTGAATTGGTAATTAACACCCGAAACCTGCGTGAGCAGAGTAGGAGGGGCATCGGTGGCAACGGCCCTTCCTTCCAGTTCAGGGGCTACGGGCGAGTGTTTTGAAATGTATTCTTCAAGCACGGCATGGATCAGCGCTCCGATGCGGCGACTGTTTTTTACGTTTCTGATCCGGCAAATCACGTCTTCCGGATCGCCCTCCCGTTCACAGGAAACAATTTTGTAAGTTTTTTCGGGTGCGATTTTTTCACCACCAATCAACACTTCTTCAAGACGATTGCCCATTTCTTTCCGTATGGTGAATTTTATTTTCATTCCCTTAAAACGCACCAGCCAGCCGCCGAGGCGCTTTGTGGGGTCTTTTGCAAACACGTTTTCAAGTTCTTTTTCAAGCCAGGAAATGATCTGGCTTCCACTTACTTCCGCCATGCGAAGTTCGGCGTCGCCGGGGATCATACTATACATATAGTCAACGGTAATATCGGCGGTGCCGCCCGGAGGAGCAACCAGCGGCGGACAAAAACGGAAGCCGTTCGATACACAAAGGTCGGGATTGAACTTCCACATAACGGCATCGTTTATCAAATTATCGAGTGGCGTTTCCAGAACAAAATAGCGCATTAAGGTGGTGCTGGTTTTACCGATCACGCGATTTAGTTTTTCTTTGTGCGGTGCATAGGCTTTTTCTACTAGCTTTGTCATACCTGCATCGGCAGCATATTTTTCAGGGTCTACTTCGAGCAACTGATACGATTCGTTTTTTATAATGCCGTCTTCAACCAGAATGTCGAGCTTACCGATAAAGGAAGCGAATGCGCCGGGCTCTGTAACTTTCGAGAATTTTCCGGGCAGGGGCTCGCGGATGCGCTCGTGGGTGTCGGCTCCCAGAATATAATCCACACCTTCTGCAAAAGGTTGCGAAGCCAGATTGAGTTGCTGTGCCAGGCCCATGTGCGACATTACAAATACCATTTTGCAACGCTCTTTGTCGCGCAGCAGCCTGACGTATTGTGCCAGGTTTTTTTCGGGCTCGGTAAAGCGTATGCCTTTACTGTAATCTGGTGCCTGCCGGATGGGAGTGAGGGGATCGTTGTAGCCGATAAAACCAATTTTGATTCCGCCAATTGTAAACGTGGTATAGGGGGCAAAAAGCGATTCGGCTTTTTCGTCGTCGTTAAACATATTGGCGCAGATTTTTCTTGAGTTATATTCTGCGAAATCGCGCAGCATGATTTTTTTGCCATACATCACTTCCCAGTTTCCGGGCAGCATGAGGTCGTACTTCATATTGTTCATCAGGGGCACCAGGGCCTCACCTAAAGTAAGGCTGGCTATGCCGCTACCCTGAAAACAATCGCCTCCATCCAGCAAAAGCGTGTTAGGATTTTGCCGGCGCAATTCATTGATCATGGTTTTCAGGTGGGCAAAACCGCCCCGCTTTTTAAATACGGCCTGGCCGTTCTCCCAAAAAAATTCGTCGTGTACATTCACCTGCCCGTGTATATCGCTGGTATGTAAAAGAGTAATCACTTTCTGTTTTTTGCTGTTACCCCGGCCAATGTATTTGGCAATGTCGGAAGCACGCTCGTGGTCGTTTGCCGCCAGCGCAGCCAGTGGTGAAAGGCCCAGTCCAATTGTGGCGGCTCCCATGGTGCGCAGAAATTGTTTACGCGTTATGCCCTGAGGAATACCATTTTTGCAGGTGTTGCAGGAGCAGCTCGAAATATGTTGTTCTTGAGGTTTCAAATTTTTTGCCGCAGCCTTTGATTTAAAAAGTCCATATTAAAGTTTGGGTTCTGAAAAGTGCAGGCATAAAGGCCGTCAGTTGCAACACAAGCTTCACATACTTTTTAGTAACATCGTTATTTTGCGGATTCTCTTTCTCCAATTACCCTGCTCATTAATTTTTTAATGCCCTGCTTGGTTTTGCTGGTCAAAGTTTATATTCTGCTTTCGAAGTATGTGGGCTGCTTTAAAACCGTAAAAGGCCAGATAGGCAAAACACATTACGCCTACAATATAACTGGCCTTTATTCCAAGCATGGAGGGTTCTCCAAGCCAGCCCTGCAATTTGCTCACCAGGCCTCCACCCATAATCATCATGATGAGATAACTCGAACCCTGATTGGTTTGCCGGCCAAGTCCTGCAATAGCTAAGGTAAAAATGCAGGGCCACAGCGTTGAGCAAAAAAGGCCTACACTGATGAACGCATAAACGCTCACCATACCGGTGGTGAACATACCTGTTAAAAGCGCGGCAATGCCACAAAACGAGTATATCAGCAGTTGGCGGGCCGGATTGCCTTTGCTCAGAAAATCGGCGGCGATGAGGATGAGGATGATGGCCGAATAAATATAAAATGGTTTCAGATCGTTTTGCGCAATGGCGTTGGCCCCCAGAAAAACCATAAATGCGGCAAAGGGCATAAGGATGCGCAGTAAATATTTTCCAACACCGGTAAGATTGAAAGCTCCCGCCGAACTGGTCCAGCGGCCAATCATAAGGCTGGCCCAAAACAGCGAAATGTAAGGCGCCGCCTGCGAGGTGGAAATGCCGGCGTACTCTTTCATGTATTCCGGCAGGTTGGAAGCCGTTGACACTTCAACCCCCACATAAAGAAAAATGGCCAGCATGCCTAACACCAACTGTGGATACCGCAGCGGACTGCCCTGTGCCTCTGACGGATTATCTGAATCCTGGCTGCTTGT
The DNA here is from genome assembly GCA_937868675.1 of uncultured Bacteroidota bacterium. Classification (GTDB taxonomy): domain Bacteria; phylum Bacteroidota; class Bacteroidia; order B-17B0; family Aurantibacillaceae; genus Aurantibacillus. The sequence continues at coordinate 3,005 of CALMNJ010000532.1, forward strand.
GGTGCTCTGGATCTGGTTTGGCAGACTCGAAAATTTAAAAATAAGCGCTACAATTAAAAACGCGGCACCAAGTATCAGGTAAGGTATTTTTACGGCTTCCACGCTTTCCAGTTTTTTTTCGCCGGTTACATGACCAAAAATGGCATAGCTGAG
>CALMNJ010000533.1 GCA_937868675.1 uncultured Bacteroidota bacterium
AAAAAACGCCCCTGTTTTTGCTATTCGTATTGATTGTTGCGCAGGTAAGTGCGCAGTCATCAAAGCCCAGACCATTGCCAGGCGAACCAAAGGCAACCCGTTTCAGCATTGCTAAAGCGGGAGAGGTAAATTTGCGTGAAGCCAAAAACGACTTTGACGTTAACATAGTAGTAAAAGAAATGCCTGGGCAGGCACCGGAGCATAGGCCGGAGAACGCAGCCCCGGCCTTAAACAGTTCCATGCAAAAGCCAGGGAGTGCCAGCATTGCAGCGCCTTTACAAGTGATTAATTATTTTGCCAACCCGCTCAACGGCACACCAAACGATAACGACATGGCCGTATCCGATTCCGGAAAAGTGATCTCGGTTTCAAACTCTTACATCTACGTACGTGACATTGTCATTGATTCGGCGTATTACCCGCGTACGCTTTATGTTTTTAAGTACCCCATAAACAAATACAATTCCCAATACGACCCCAAAGTGCTTTATGACCCCGACAGCGACCGGTTTATACTGGTGTGTCTTGTTGGCACAGTGGATTCGTTGAGTAATGTAATAGTAGGGTTTTCAAAAACCAATGACCCAATGGGTACCTGGAATTTATATCAGTTGCCCGGCGATCCGCTTAACAATAACTTATGGACGGACTATCCAATGATTACTGTTTCCAAAAATGATTTTTTTCTTTCGGCCAACCTGTTGTATAATGATAGCACCTGGCAAAAGGGTTTTGTGGAAAGCATCATTTGGCAAATAAACAAGAAGGACGGCTATCAGGGCAAAACAAATCTGGCCACCACGCTTCACAGCGGAATTAAATATAATGGCCATGCCATACGCAATTTGTGCCCGGTTAAAGGGGGCAGTAAACCCTATGGCCCAAACCTTTATTTTCTTTCCAACCGGAACTTTGCAACACAATGCGACACCGTGTTTTTGGTTAATGTAACTGATACGGTAGGGGCTCCGGGCGCAACTGTTACCGTTAAGCCGCTAACAAGCAATCAGTCTTATTATTTCCCGCCATTTGGCATACAGCCCAGTGCAACCAATTCACTGGCCACCAACGACTCGCGCAACCTGGGGGCCTTTTATGAAAACAATATTATACAGTACGTGCACAACACTAAAAATCCAGCTACCGGTCATGTATCAGTGTATCATGGACTCATTAATACGCCGGCTTCTTCAAGTCCTGCTGTTTCCGGGTACATTATTCAAAACACCGATAACCTGGACATTGCCTATCCCAACATTTCTTATGCCGGTAATTCCTCAACCGACAACAGCTCTATCATTTCCTTCGATCACGCATCAAGCACCGTATTCCCGGGCTGCTCTGCTTTGCAAGCCGATGGTGCTGGCAGTTATTCGCCACTACTTAAAATTAAAGATGGTGCCAATTTTATTAACGTCCTTACTTCCGGCGAAGAAAGATGGGGTGACTACACCGGCTCGCAAAGACGTTATAATAATCCAGGCGAAGTTTGGATGAGCGGTTATTATGCCTACAACTTCAGCTCAAATTATCCTAAAGCTCACGGCACCTGGGTGTCGCAAATGTACACCGATGCCCTTAACGCATCGGTACCTAAAACAGAAGGTACTGTAAAGTCGCTGGCAGTGTACCCTAATCCAACGATTGATAATGTAAGTGTTGATATAAAACTACCAAAGCCGGAATACCTGAGTGTTGTTTTGTACGATCAGGAAGGTAAACAGGTAACCGTTTTATTACGCGACTGGGTAAGGGCCAGCGAAAGCAGCCTTAACTTTAGTACACACAGTTTACCAAAGGGAATTTATTTGCTCGAAGTAAAAGGAAACGCCGGCACAAGTATCAGTAAGAAGATTGTTGTGAACTAATTGTATTAAAATGAAACTGCAACTCAAAACCTGTCTTTTTTTTCTGTTGACCCTGCTAACATTTGCGCTTAAGGCTACCCATAACCGTGCCGGTGAAATTACCTATCAGCGTGTAGCTCCCTTCACACAAACCGTTTCCGGGCTCGAGGTGGAGGTATATAATTATCTCATTACCGTTACGTTTTATACCAATGACGGCACAGGCATTGCCGACCGCTGCCGCGATACACTTTATTTTGGTGATGGCGATAAAGCCATTGCATTCAGGATGAATGGCCTTGCCGGCAACTGCCCTAATGCTGATTGTAGCCCAACAGTTCCCTGCGGTGAAATAATATTAAGCGACAACGGGTATGTGGTTAAAAAAAACATATTTCAGTTCAGGCACCGCTATCCGGGGCCGGGTACTTACCTGATTCGCACGACGGACCCCAACCGCAACCAGAGTGTAAAAAACATTCCAAACTCTGTTAATGTAACATTTTACATAGAAGCATCTCTGGTAATAAACAGTTTTACCGGCGCCAACTCATCACCCGTATTTAAATACGCTCCTATTGATAAAGCCTGCCTTGGCCAGTGTTTTCAGCATAACCCGGGCGCCTTTGATATTGACGGTGATAGTTTGAGTTATGAAATTTCCACGTCGCGCGGTGCCAACGGCCAAACCGTTCCGGGATACTCGTTTCCCAATCAGCAATGGGGCGGCATCTATACCATTGATCCGATAACCGGGTTATTGCAGTGGTGTTCACCCGCAGAGTCAGGCGAGTACAATCTGGCGTTTATTGTTAGGGAATGGCGAAAAAACACCAATAATAAATATCAATTAATTGGTTATGTATTTCGCGACATGCAGGTAATAGTTGGTAACTGCCCCAACCTTTATCCCCCGGTAATAACGCAGCTTCCCGATACCTGTGTGGAGGCCGGCGCAGTAATTTCAAAAAGTATAAAAGTTACGGATCAAAACGTAAAAGATTTTATAACACTGGAAGGAGAGAGCGGAGCATTAGGTATTCCGA
>CALMNJ010000534.1 GCA_937868675.1 uncultured Bacteroidota bacterium
TTAAATGGCAGGATGCCAGCCAGGCCATTGACCGCCTTGCAAAAATTACCAAACAGGAACTGGTGGATTTCACCAACAAAACATTCAACAGTAACAACTATGTGGTGGTTTACAAACGCAATGGCGAGGATAAAAATGTAATAAAAGTAGAAAAACCCACAATTACCCCCGTTGACGTGGATCGTGAAAACTCTTCTGATTTTGTGAAGAACATCCAGAAATCGTCGCCAAAACCCATACAGCCGGTGTTTCTTGATTACGATAAAGACATTACAAAAACCACTGTGAAATCGGGAGTTCAGTTGCTTTACAACAAAAACACCGAGAACCGCCTCTTCGAACTCTATTATAAATTCGACATGGGCAGCAACAACGGTAAAATATGGCCTGTTGCGATAAAGTATATCCCTTACCTGGCCACCGATGGCATGAGCGCTGCCACCATTAAGCAGGAACTATACAAACTTGGCTGTTCGTTTAACGTGTTTTCCGACAACGAAAACATCTGGGTGGCCCTTACCGGTCTCAGCGACAATTTTGACCCGGCCCTTCAGCTTTTCGAAAAAGTGTTGTCAAAACCGGTGGTTGAAGAAACCGTGCTCAAAAACCTTATTGGTGATGTTGAAAAAGAACGCAACGACAACAAGCTTCAGAAAAACGTCATCCTTCATAAGGCCATGGCCAGCTATGCGCGGTTCGGGGCGGTGAATCCGTTCTCGTATGTTTACAGCAACGCCGAACTTGAAAAACTCACAGTAAACGATATTAAAAACGCCATTTCATCCCTGTTATCGTATGAGCATAAAATACTTTACTATGGGCCGTCTGAAAACGCTGACGTGGCTGCCTCGCTAAACAAAAGCCATACCGTACCCGCAGCCCTGCAGCCGGTGCCGGCCGCGTACAAATTTGAGGAAAAAACCCTTGAGAACACGGTGTTTGTAACCGACTATGACATGACACAGGCCGAAATTGTGATGCTGAGCAATGGTGGTAGTTACAACCGCGCCGAAGTGCCTGTAATCACCCTTTACAACAACTATTTTGGCGGCGGCATGAGCGGAGTGATGTTTCAGGATTTGCGCGAATCAAAAGCACTGGCCTACGCTACCTTTTCGCAATACAGGCCTCCACGCAAACTCAGCCGCCATTACTTCAATTTTTCATACATAGGCTCACAAGCAGATAAGCTTTCGGAAGCCATGAAAAGTTTAAAAGATTTGCTTGACCAGATGCCCAAAGCCGATGCCAGTTTTACAGCCGCCAAAGAATCCATCCTTCGGGAAATGCGCAGCCAGCGTATTACCAAAGCCGATGTGTTTTTTAATTATCTCGATGCCCTGGAGCTGGGAAACAAAACCGATGTAAGGCGCGATATTTTTGAAAAGGTGCAGGGCTACACGTTTGCCGATATCAAAAAATTTTATGAAGCCAATATCAAAGGCAAACCTACAACGGTACTGGTGCTGGGCAAAAAAGAGAAACTTGACATGACCGTGCTTTCAAAATACGGAACCGTGAAAGTATTAACGCTGGATGAAATATTCGGGTTTTAATTTTTCCGGTTTGCCTTTTTGGGCGCCCCCTGCGCGCTGCACTGTCGCTTCGGCCTCCCCGGTGCCGCAGCGTAAAGGCATATTAACCCAGGCGCCCGCTGCAACCGGCGCCCAACAACTGATGAACTTCATTGTGTAATTAAAAAAGCGCCATTACCTTTGCACTTACAAAAGCCATTGTTATGGAAGCTACCAGTGCGACACTTAAAAAAACTATGATTTCGTTCGATAACACCGAAAACGCCTTTAAAGCCAAAACCGATGCCGACCTCAACCGTTCGTACTGGATGTTTAAGATCATCGGCAAC
>CALMNJ010000535.1 GCA_937868675.1 uncultured Bacteroidota bacterium
ATGTAAATTACGTTACTGTTTAGCGGATCAAGCACAATGTCGGAAACACCACAGGATCCAAGCTGATCGGTGGTTGTAGTATAACTGGCTCCGCCGTTTGTTGTCATCCAGAAACCGCCGGCGGCAGTGCCTACGTAAAAATTATTGGTGTTTGTGGGGCTTACTTTTATTACCTGCACACGCCCTGCATCGCCACCGGTTGGTGATCCAAAAGGTCCCAGTGGAATCCAGTTGGCAACCGTAGCGTTGATTGCCGCGGTTCCGAGTTTGCCAGGATTGGCTTTATAAAACTTATTGTGCTCTTGAAGCGCATAGGCCCGCGAGGCATATTTCATGTTACCGCTTGGGTACACCCTGGGCTCCATAAACCATTGCCATCTTTTGAATGCCTTATAACCCTTTCCCCGCTCCACGGTACGGTCTTTCCAATAACTCTCGAACTCTTTTACTATATCATAAAAATTGGCATTTGTGTCGTTCATCATCTGCGTCCACTTTTGCGCCGAAGCAAAAAAGGGAGCCATAACGATTAATGCAGTAACAATTTGTTTCGAGTGTTTTTTCATGGCTAAATACAAAACGTTAAAAATGCAGAGGGTAAATGTAGTTTAAAACAATCAAACCTTAAAAAACTGCGCCCCCGAAACAACTGCAAATGCCGCTTTTAACACCGTTCTTATTTTTTGGTTAACAGGGGGCAAATCCGTAAGTTTGCAGTCTAAATTTAAAAAAATGACTCCTGTTTTTGTTTTAGGATTGCTGGGTGGCCTTGGCGCAACCGAAGTTATCGTTATTCTGGTCATCATTCTGTTGTTATTTGGCGGAAAGAAAATTCCAGAGCTTATGAAGGGCCTCGGTCGCGGTGTGAAAGAGTTTAAAGATGCCAGCAAGGGCGAAGGTGAAGGCGAAGTAGAAAAAAAATAATCAATGGTTTAATCTCATTAAAGCGTTGTTCTGCGGAATAACGCTTTTATTATTTATAACGGAACAAGGTGTACACATTTAAAGGAATTAATCAACTACAAGCCGACCTTCGTGCGGGTGTTATCTCCTGCCATGCCCTAACCACAGAGATACTGAAAGCATCTGAAGAAAAAAAGCATCTGAATATTTTTCTTGAACTTTTCCATCATTCGGCGCTTAAACAAGCCTCGGCTGTGGATGAAAAAATAAAAAACGGAACGGCCGGAAAACTGGCGGGTGTAATCGTTGGCCTTAAAGACAATATTTGCTACAAAGGCCACAGGGTTTCCGCCTCCTCAAAAATTCTGGAGGGCTTCGAGTCTCTTTATTCGGCCACTGTCACAGAACGCCTTCTGGCCGAAGATGCGATTATTATAGGCCGCTGTAATTGCGACGAGTTTGCGATGGGCAGCAGTAACGAAAACTCTGCTTACGGTAATGTACTTAACCCGCTTAACGAACGATGTGTGCCTGGTGGGTCATCGGGTGGCGCTGCGGCAGCCATAGCGGCTGGCCTTTGTCATGTTACCCTAGGATCGGATACAGGCGGCTCCATTCGCCAGCCAGCCTCATTTACAGGTACCGTGGGCATTAAACCTACGTATGGTCGCGTGTCGCGTTATGGCCTGATTGCATACGCCTCTTCTTTTGACCAGATTGGACCAATAACCAAAACGGTAGAAGACAATGCGCTTGTGCTGGAAATTATCTCGGGGCAAGACAAACATGACAACACCTCATCGTCGCGTGCGGTTGATGAATATTGCAAACACCTTAGCGAAAACAAAACGTATAAAATTGCCTATTTAAAGGAATGTGTAGAGAATCCGGGGCTCGACCCCGAAATACGGCAAAACGTTGATCGCCAGATTGAGGCCCTGCGCAAAGCCGGCCATCAGGTTGAACCGGTAGGATTTCCGTATCTGGATTATCTGGTTCCAATCTATTATGTGATTACCACAGCCGAAGCCTCTTCGAACCTTTCACGCTTTGCCGGCATGCATTACGGATATCGTAGTAAAAATGCCACCGATCTCGAAAGCACTTTCAAAAAATCACGCAGCGAAGGTTTTGGCAAAGAAGTGAAGCGGCGCATTATGCTGGGTACTTTTGTGTTAAGCGCTGGTTATTACGATGCTTATTATGCCAAGGGGCAAAAAGTGCGCAGGGTAGTGCATGACAAAACACTTGAAATCCTCAGGAACTATGATTTTATTCTGACTCCTTCTACTCCCGGTACAGCATTTGAGTTTGGTAAAAATAGCGCCGACCCCATTAAAATGTATCTGGAGGATATTTTTACCGTTCAGGCCCCCATTGTTGGCATTCCGGCTATTTCAGTTCCAAGCGGCGTTCACAGCAATGGTTTGCCAATTGGTTTACAGCTAATGGCAGGTTTTTTTGAAGAAGCCAAACTTTTCAATCTTGCCTCCAAAATCAAGCCGCTTTAGGAAGCGCTTAGCCCTCCTGTTTTAAGGCACTGTATGTGTTAAGGCGTATGATTTTAAACATTCGCTAAAATTATATCTTCAGTCAGGTGCAAACTGATGTAAAACCCTTACTTTTACCGCACTAAAAACGTTCGTTCAACTTAAAAAAATAATCTCATGAAAGTATCAGTTATCGGGGCCGGAAATGTAGGCGCAAGCTGCGCTGAGTATATTGCCCTTAACCGCATTGCCAGCGAAGTGGTGATCCTTGACATTAAGCCTAATTTTGCCGAAGGCAAAGCAACCGACCTCATGCAAACCGCAACCCTGAACGGGTTCAACACACGCATCAGCGGCAGCACCGCCGACTACAGCAAAACCGCAGGCAGCAGCGTGGTGGTTATTACCAGCGGTATTCCTCGTAAACCGGGCATGACCCGCGAAGAACTCATTGGCATTAATGCCGGCATTGTAAAAGATGTAACGGCCAACATTCTTAAATACTCGCCCGAGGCCATTATCATTGTTGTAAGCAATCCGATGGATACCATGACCTATCTCGCACTTAAAGACAGCAAGCTTCCAAAAAACCGTATTATTGGTATGGGCGGAATACTGGACAGCGCCCGTTTTAAATTTTATCTCTCGAATGCGCTCAACGCTCCTGCAAGCGACATCAGCGGTGTAGTAATTGGCGGACATGGCGATACCACTATGATTCCTCTTACACGCCTTGCCGCATACACCGGAGTCCCTGTGTCGCAATTTCTTGATGCCGACACACTTAAAAAAGTAGCTGCCGACACCATGGTAGGCGGGGCTACCTTAACCGGAATGCTGGGCACCAGCGCCTGGTACGCCCCCGGAGCTGCGGTTGCCGCCCTTGTAAACAGCATTGTGAACGATCAGAAAAAACTCTTCCCTTGCTGCGTTTATCTGGATGGTGAATACGGACAAAAAGATATCTGTCTGGGTGTTCCGGTTATCATTGGCAAAAACGGTTGGGAAAAAATTGTTGACTACACCCTGAATGCCGAAGAACAGGCCGCATTTAACAAGAGCGCCGACGCTGTTCGTAATATGAATAATGTATTGGTTGAAATGAAAACCATCTAATCCCCAGTTTTTAACAGAAACCCGCTTCCACAATCGAGGCGGGTTTTTTGTTTTCTGGAAAACTGCCTTTAGTTTCCTTATTTTTACCCGAAATAGTGAAGCGCCTTGTTATATTCCTTTTTATGTTGCCCGCATTGCTGCACGCTCAGTTCGATCCGGCCGCCCGCAACGCCTTTATAAACTCCGATATGCAGCAGGCTATTGATTACTGGAACATTGCCGATCCTTCTGTAAAATTTCACTCTTCATTTAAACCCTATCTGAGCAGCACATTTTCAAACGCAAAAGACTCTGCTGTACCGTTCGTGTTTTATGGCTTCCGTAATTTTTCGGTTTCAAAAAACATGAATCCTCTTTCACCAACAGAAACCAAAATAAACGTACAGGCCATGCCCATTGCCGATCTTGAAACCGGCTATGATGTGCTTGGCAATAAAGCCATTATTTCGGCCATAGGCGGAACCCATGTAAAAATGAATATTGGTAAGAACTTCACCTTTGCCGGATCGGTATTTGGCGGCAAAAACAATTTTCCATTTTACGTTGACACAGTGCTCTCAGTAAAAAGAATTATACCCGAATACGGTCAGGGTTACGGCAAATACCGATCGGGATACAACTTTTTTGATTATACCGGATACCTTTCTTACTCTCCGGGTCATACCCGCGTGTTTAATTTTCAGCTTGGCCGCGACAAACATTTTATTGGCGATGGTTACCGTAGCTTGTTGCTGAGCGATTATGCCCCTGCCTACCCATTTTTAAGAATCAATACCAATGTGTGGCGCTTGCAGTACAATGTCTGGTACACCTGGATGACCGATGTAACTTATTCAAACGGGTTTAAAAAAGATTTTAAAAACAAGTTCGGCACCTTTCATTACCTGAGCTATAATGTTACCAAAGGGCTTAGCCTGGGCCTGTTTGAAAATGTGGTGTGGAAGGGCGCAGATACCAATCAGGTGCGCAACTTCGACCCTAATTACCTCAACCCTGTTATTTTTTACCGACCCATTGAGTATTCTATAGGCTCGCCCGACAACTCCTTTCTGGGTTTGAATATTAATGCCACTATAAAAAAACAGTTCAAGTTGTATGGTCAGCTGGCAGTGGACGAATTTCTGCTTTCCGAAATTCGTAAGCACAGGGGCTGGTGGGGCAATAAGCAGGGTTGGCAGCTGGGAGCTAAATACATAAATGCTTTCGGCGTTAGAGGCTTAAAGCTTCAGGCAGAGTACAATGAGGTAAGGCCCTTTACATACAGCCATGGTGATCCGATACAAAACTACGGGCATTATGGCATTCCTCTGGCTCACCCTTTGGGGGCCAATTTCAGGGAGTTTCTCGGGTTTATTAATTACCGGCAGAACAGGCAGGAGTTTGCGCTGCAGTGCATGGGAGCTGTAGTTGGTAAAGATACGGCAGGCACTAACTCGAACGTTGGACAAAACATTTTTCTTAGTTATAACACGCGCAACAAACAAAACCTGGAATACGGCAACCAAACCACTCAGGGAGTGAAAACCACGGTGTTGCAATGTCATTTTAAGTTCACCTATTACATCCGGCCAAAAATTAACCTGCGGCTGGAGGCTGGCTACATTCAGCGTTCTGAAAAAAACAGTCTGGGCTATATTTTACAAGATCCTTATTTTTATATCGCACTCAAAACCAGTTTCTGGAACATGTATCGTGATTTTTGACCAGAATCTGCATTATCGGATTTGGAGCCTCTTCAGGGTGTCCGGCCTGTCCTAAAGAGAAGCGTAGCCAGCCAGAATTAAGACTGGGTAACGGCAAACAAGGGGGTTATTGTTTGTGAGTTAAAACAAAAAGCCTATATTTGCAGTCCTTTTTAAAAAAAGGATGGGCAAAAGTCAGTACATACTAAAGTTTGGCGGCCTGCCCACCGGTGTTCACGAATATACGTTTGAGATTACCGGAACGTTCTTTAACGGTACGGAGTACAGCGAAATAAGCAGAGCCGGCATTGTGGTAAATGCCCGCCTTACCAAGCAAAACAATCTGATGCAGATTCACTTTGAGCTGCAGGGAACCGTAGGGATTGAATGCGACCGCTGCCTTAAAGACTTTGATTTTCCTATACATGCGAACGAAGATCTTGTAATACGGCACGGGAAACCCTCTGAAAGCACGGACGAAATTCTGGTAGTGCCCGAAGGACAAGATGAGGTAGATATTTCGCATTACCTGTATGAGTATATAACACTTGCGTTGCCGGCAAGGCGGGTGCCCTGCGAACTGGACGAGGAGCGTTTTGAGTGCGATGAAGACACCCTGAAACGACTGGAAGACCTCTCGCATGAAGGGGCGCAAGACAATAATGAGAACAATCCCATGTGGGAACAATTAAGTAAAATAAAGTATAACAAAAATTAAAATAAGAAGCCATGCCAAATCCCAAGCGAAAATTATCCCGCTCACGCCGCGATTCACGTCGCGCAACTTACAAGGCTCCGGTTATGACCTTGTCTAAAGATTCAGCTACCGGCGAAGCACACCTTATGCACCGCGCACACTGGTTCGAAGGAAAGCTTTACTACAAAGGAAGTGTAGTAATGGAGAAAAAAGCCTGATGCATCAGGTTTACAGGTAATTTACTTACTTAAACAGTGGGCAGGCTCGTGTAGCCTGCTTTTTTGCGTTGTTATGCCTATACTCTATTGAAAACATTATTTTACTCCATACTCTCCTTTGGTGTTAACGACACCCACAATGCCCTTGATAGCAGAAGAATTAAAACAATTAACCTGCTAAACCTGCTGGTTGTATTTTTTTTGTTTTTCGGGCTCATTACTTATTTTATCATCAACACAAGTCCACTGCTTTCACCGGTTCTTGCAAACCTCGGCTTTCTGGGATTGAGTATTTTATCTATTTACCTCAGCAAAATCGGAAAAACAACCCTGTCCTTTTTGCTTTTTACATTAAATGTAAACGCTTCCATCTTTTATATTAATCAGTTTTATCCTCCTGACTCGGGTGCTTACCTTTATTATTATGCGCTTATTATCAGCGTTGTTTTACTTAATAATCCAACCAGCATTGACCGCTTTTCTGTTTTTCACTTTATCATTTGTGCGGTATTTTTTCTTTTCGACCTGTTTGTAGATGTACCTGGATTGCTGGATCAGGATCTGAACCCTTCCAAAATAAAAGTGTTGTGGTACTACAATATGATTGTTTCGGCCACCGTTACAGCCCTTCTCAGCGGGCTGCTTACAAGACTTATTTACAATCAGAACCGCGAAATAGTAGCTCAAAACAAAGATCTAATAAACTCACAGCAGGTCGTTGATGCCTCCCTTAAAGAAAAAGAGGTACTTCTGGCCGAGCTTCATCACCGGGTAAAAAACAACCTTGCCATCATTACAGGTCTTTTAAAACTACAGGAAGATGCAACCGAAAGTATGGAGGCCAAACAGGTGCTTGCCGACAGCAAAAGCCGCATCCTGAGTATGGCACTGGTTCATAAAATGCTGTACGAAAACCCCGAACTAAAAAAAATAGATATCGGTAAATACTCTGAGGGTTTGATAAATGAGATTTTTAACTCTTACAACCTAACCAACGTGGTTCGTATTTTTTTTACAAGTCAAAGCATTGTTTTACCCGTAAGCAAATCAATCCCCCTTGGCTTAATTCTTAACGAGATTGTCACAAATAGCATTAAATACGCGTTCCGTAGCTCTGAAAAAAAACCATGTGAGTTCACCATTCGTATCATGAATGAAAACGGGGAGGTGGTAATCGAGGCAAAGGATAATGGTCCGGGATTCCCTGAGTCTTTCGACCCCAAAACCGAAACCCATTCGCTGGGTGTTTTCCTGATCCGATCGCTGGC
>CALMNJ010000536.1 GCA_937868675.1 uncultured Bacteroidota bacterium
ATAGCTTATCTGCAACGTTTGGGCAGAGATATTAAAACTGCACCAAAAGAAGAAGTAGCAAAACTTAGTAATTAATTAAAAGAAAAAGGGAAATCATGAAATTCATCAACTATCTCGAATCAATCACAGGAATCGGTGTTTACCCGCTGGTTTCGCTGTTCATCTTTTTCATTTTTTTTCTCGGCGTAGGTCTCTATGTAATCAAAGCCGATAAAGCTCACATCAAAGAAGTTTCTAATATTCCACTGGATTAAAAAATTTAAGAAAGGTTTTATGAATACAGTCAACACCACCACAAAACGTAGCAAATTATTAGGCCTTTGTATGCTGGCTTTGCCTTTTGCGGCAATGGCCCAGGAGGAAGCTCCGGCTAAGGCGAGCTATTTTTCGAATGCTCTTTTCAACACATTGCTTGTTATTATAATATTACTGGCGATACTTATTATAGCGTTAAGCAGCGTAATGAAAAGCATAACTAATTCAGAAATGTTCACCCAAAAACTCAAAAAGAGAGCGGAAAGAATGGCTGGGGGTACGGGAAAGACAGCTATATTATTCATTTTGTTTAGCTTAATTGGCCTACAAGCGTTTGGTGCTGATGGGGCACCGGCGACAGTTACAAGTGACCGCATCGGGGGCGTTGATCAGTTTACATTTTATGTTATGATAACCGTTATCCTTCTTGAGCTGGTTTTTATTGCGGTAATGATACAAACCATGCAACAGTTCTTAAAAGCGGATGTTGCAGCCGACGTAAATACCGCAAACCGACCTAAAGAGAAAACAATTTTAGACCGTTTGAGCGATGCTGTGGATCTTGACAAGGAAGAAACGGTTCTGATGGATCACGACTACGATGGCATTAAGGAACTTGACAACAATCTGCCGCCATGGTGGGTATGGGGTTTTTATGGAACAATTGTCTTCGCTTTTGTTTATCTCGTTATTTATCACATTACCGGGACATCGCCACTACAGGGAGAGGAATACAAAATTAGCGTAAAGCAGGCCGAAGTCGAAATAGCTGAGTATATGAAAAACTCCGCCAATAATGTTGACGAAAACACGGTTAAATTGTTGACAAGCGCAGATGATCTAAAAGCCGGAGAGGAAATATTCCAGTCAATTTGCAAAACCTGCCACGGGGCGAAAGGAGAAGGAAACAAAATTGGACCGAATTTGACCGACAACTACTGGCTGCATGGTGGAAGCATTAAGGATATTTTTAAGACCATTAAATATGGCTGGCCCGACAAAGGAATGCAGTCGTGGAAGGAGCAATACTCGCCCATGCAAATTGCACAACTTACGAGTTATATTAATAGCTTAAAAGGAACTAACCCCGCCAACGCTAAGGAACCACAAGGCGAGCTTTACGCAGAACAGGGTACGGTGCCAGCCGATTCAACAGCAGCGGTTGTAGCCGATAGCCTTAAAGCCGCCATACCAGCCGATACTGCAAAAAAAGTAAAATAAAACTAAGTGTAATCAGCAATAAAGGAGGAGCGAAATGAACAAAGCAACATTAAATGCCGGATTCGTTTCTCTCTTCCTGTTTAAGCAAGCGTGCAGGTTTTTCTCACCAACCGAACCAACAAAATGTCCACTTCTCAAAACAACAACCAGCCATCCAAAGAAAGTTTCAGGGATTCAATAGCCACTATAGACTCGGATGGAAAAAGAGTCTGGATTTTTCCAACCAGGCCGCATGGAAAGTTATATAATTTAAGAAGTTATCTAAGCTGGGGTTACCTTCTGATTTTTTTTGGATTGCCTTTTATAAAATTTCATGGCGATCCGCTTTTCATGATTAATGTTCTGGAGCGAAAGTTCATCTTATTCGGGATGATTTTCTGGCCTCAGGACTTTTTCATTTTTGGCCTCGGTATGCTCATTTTCATTGTTTTTATCGCACTATTCACGGTTATTTTTGGCAGGGTATTTTGCGGATGGGCTTGTCCGCAAACTATTTTCATGGAAATGCTTTTTCGTAGAATAGAATACTGGATTGAAGGTGATGCCAATTATCAGAGACAACTCAAAAAAGCGCCATGGAATTTTGAAAAAATCAGAAAAAGAGGACTTAAATGGGTGCTTTTTTTCATGCTTTCATTCCTCATCGCCAATACGTTCCTGTCATACATAATTGGTTCCGACGAAGTAATCAAAATTGCAACTGAACCCATTGCAATGCACAGGGGGGGCTTCACTGCCATACTTATTTTTACGTCGGTTTTCTTTTTTGTGTATTCATGGTTCAGGGAACAGGTTTGTCTCATCGTTTGTCCGTATGGCCGCATGCAGGGAGTGTTGCTGGATCGTGAGAGTATTGTGGTTGCGTACGATTATGTGCGTGGCGAGCCCAGGCATAAATTCAGTAAAAAAACCGACCCTACCAAGGGTGATTGTATTGATTGCGGTCTGTGTGTAAAGGTTTGCCCAACAGGAATTGATATCCGCAACGGCACCCAACTGGAGTGTGTGAATTGTACCGCTTGCATTGACGCCTGCGACCACATGATGGAAAGCGTGCATCTTCCCAAAGGGTTGATACGCTACGCGTCTGAAAAAGGAATTGCTGATAAAAAACCGTTGCGTTTTACTACCCGTATGAAAGCCTATTCGGTGGTATTGATGGTTCTTATCGGCATTGAAGCCACACTGCTTAGCACACGTTCCGATTATGATGTTACCATTTTGCGCGCCAGAGGCTCACTGTATCAGGAAACACCAAACAACGAAATCAGTAACCTCTATACCGTTAAGTTGGTGAATAAGACCAGGGACAGTATGCCCGTTACACTCAAAGTTGAAAATATTGATGCAAGAATAGAACTCGTGGGAAAGGCACTTGGTGTGAAGGGAGAAAATGTAGGCGAGGGTGGTTTTTTTGTGTTTCTGAAAAAAGACGATGTGAAACAACGGAAAACAAAATTGGAGATTGGCGTTTATTCAAATAATAAAAAGGTGAAGACAGTTAAAACAAATTTTCTGGGACCTATTGGAGAATAAACGGAACACTAAAATTTAAAAACTAAATTCATGAATTGGGGATTACGAATAACAATAATCTATCTGGGCTTTGTAGCACTGATTCTTACCCTTGTGTTTACCTGTTATGGGCAGACTGTTGAACTCGAATCAAAGGATTATTACGCCAAAGAGCTTAAATTTCAGGATCAGATAAATGCTGCAAATAATGCGAATGCTTTAACCACACCAATTGCGCATGAGGTAAAGGGAAAAAACGTGGAATTGGTATTCCCGAAAGAACTTATCACTGCCGGGATTCATGGCAACGTTAACTTTCTCAGACCTTCGGATTCGACCAAGGACAGGAACGTTGTTATTAAACCCGATGCTGAGGGTAAACAAACTATTGCCGGTGATGGTTTTACAAAGGGGCTTTATAAGATGCAGATTTCCTTTACAAGTGCCGGTAAAGATTATTACCGTGAGGAATTAATATTCCTGAATTGAAATGGTTTTTTTATTCGGCGCCATAACTCTGGGTTTTCTGGGAAGCTTTCACTGTGTGGGGATGTGTGGACCCATTGCTCTGGCCTTGCCGGTGGGAAACGCGGCCGGATTAAAAAGAGTATTGCTTATATTCATTTACAATGCAGGCAGGGTGCTTACCTACGGTTTTTTTGGCGCCCTGTTTGGTTTAATTGGACAAACTGCGGCCTTTGCCGGATTTCAGCAGCTTTTTTCGATTACTATGGGGTGTTTGATCCTGATTGTTTTACTGTTGCCTAACCAATTAACCTTTACAAATAAAATGGGTACCGCCGTGTTTTCTTTTTTTCAAAACCTACGGAATAAGTTATCTTCCCTTTTTTCGCAAAACGGTGCACGCCCGCTTTTCTTGATCGGCCTGCTGAATGGTTTGCTGCCTTGCGGTTTAGTGTATCTTGGTGCGGCCGGTGCAGCCGCTACTGGAAGTATTCTGAATGGAGCTTTGTTCATGAGTTTTTTTGGATTAGGCACCATTCCGGCCATGATAGCCTTGCCTGTATTTGGACGATATGCCGGGCTAAGTATTCGTAATGGAATACGCAAAATGTCGCCGTTTATCGTTGGAGCCGTTGCAATTTTATTAATCGTACGCGGCCTCAACCTCGGTGTTCCTTATCTGAGCCCAAAACTGGGCGACGACCAAAAGATGACCTGCCATGTGCAGCAAACCGGAAACAGTAAAAACACAATCGTATGTTCTGGCCAAAACTCAGCCCACAAAAAGTAAAACTCCGGATGTTTGAGGCGCTGAGCAAAAACGCCAATTACCGGAGTGAGTATATTCTAGGCATTCCGGGTACACATCTGGATACGGAGGTTTTTTACGATGACGCGCCGTTTCTTAAGGACGCGCCGTTTCTTTCCATGTTTATTGCCAATCCCAACAACATTGGCTGTCACACGCTGGAGGGTGAGCACGAAGATATTTTTAAAGGATCGCAGGAAATTGAACTGGATTTACTGAGAATTTGTGCAGAGGAGATTTTTTCGGCCGGCAAGGGCCAATACGATGGTTATGTAGCGTCGGGTGGAACGGAAGCTAATATCGAAGCCTTATGGATTTACCGCAATTACTTTGTAATGGAAAACGGGGCCAGACCCGAACAGATTGCGGTTATTAATTCGGGCGATGCGCATTATTCTTTCCCAAAGGCATGCAACCTCCTTTCACTGAAACAAATTGTTATAGGCGTTGATAACAACACCCGTGAAATGAACATTGGTGAATTGGAGCAGAAAATTCATGCGGCCATACAGGATGGTATCAGGTATTTTATTGTGGTGGCAAACCTCTCCACTACGTTGTTTGGAAGCGTTGATGATATTGATAAAATTACCAATGTTCTGAATCTCTTTCATCTCAACTACAAACTCCATGTTGACGCTTCGTATGGCGGATTTATTTACCCATTCACCAATGCCGACAGCCGGTACAATTTCAGAAACCCCAATGTGAGCTCCATTACCATGGATGGACACAAAATGCTGCAGGCCCCTTATGGCACTGGCATTTTTTTGGTAAGAAAGGATATGATGGCGAATGTTAGCACCAAAGAGGCCTCATACATAAACGGCGGCGATTTTACTTTATCAGGAAGTCGTTCGGGGGCCAATGCAGCATGCGTATGGATGATCCTGCACATGCACGGGTCGGTGGCATGGTCGGTAAAAATGAATCAGTTGCTTAATAAAACCCTGGCCGTGTGCAATGCCCTTAATGATATGGGGATTGAGTATTACCGCAACCCTTTCTTAAACATTATAGCCATAAAAAGTAAATTTGTTTCGCCGGCTTTGGCCAAACAATTTTATCTTGTGCCGGATTCACACCATAAACCGTTGTGGTATAAGCTGGTTATGATGCCTCAAGTTAAAGAAGGAATAGTGGAGCAGTTCCTTTCCCAACTTGGTAATGATCTTCTTTATAAACGCCTTGAAAAATGAGCCTCGTAAGTAAATATAACATTGCGGCCCCCCGCTATACGAGTTACCCAACAGTTCCGTACTGGAAGAACGCGCCAACACAGCAACAGTGGAGAGAAAAGGTGAAATTGAGTTTCGATGCCAGTAACGATGGTGATGGTATTAGCCTTTATATTCATTTGCCTTACTGTGAAAGTTTGTGTACCTATTGCGCCTGCAACACACGTATCACCGTAAATCACAAGGTCGAAGAACCATATATCGAGAGCCTTCTTAAGGAGTGGCAGTTGTACCTGGAGGTATTTGGAAAACGGCCCAAACTGCGTGAGTTGCACCTGGGTGGAGGTACGCCAACATTTTTTAGTCCCGAAAATCTGAACAAACTCCTGCAGGGAATTTTTAAAGGCTCAGAAATTTGCAGCGATGCCGAATTCAGTTTTGAAGCGCATCCGGCAAACACCACCCGTAAACATCTGGAAACGCTTTACCAGCACGGATTCCGGCGGATCAGTTTCGGCATTCAGGATTTTGATCTGAAAGTGCAGGATGCCATTAACCGGATGCAAAGTTGCGAGCAGGTGGAAAATGCCGTGAATGAAGCACGAACGGTAGGATTTGATTCAGTGAACTTCGACCTGGTTTACGGACTTCCGTTTCAAACGCTGGAAAGTGTAAGTGAAACCCTGGATATGGTCATTCGACTCAGGCCCGACCGGATTGCATTCTACAGCTACGCACACGTACCCTGGTTGAAGCCGGGCCAGCGGAAATTTACAGAAAAGGACCTGCCCGTTGACAAGGAGA
Organism: uncultured Bacteroidota bacterium; assembly: GCA_937868675.1. Taxonomy (GTDB): domain Bacteria; phylum Bacteroidota; class Bacteroidia; order B-17B0; family Aurantibacillaceae; genus Aurantibacillus. The sequence goes on from CALMNJ010000536.1 coordinate 6,247, forward strand.
AGAGAGCACTATACGAAAAGGGATTGGAGGTTTTTGAGCGCGAAGGATACAAGGCGGTGGGCATGGATCATTTTTCGTTGCCACACGACAGTCTTTACAGAGCTTTGTTGCAAAAAAAAATGCACCGGAATTTTATGGGTTACACACAAAATTATACCCGGCTGCTTGTGGCCCTTGGAGCCTCATCAATCAGCGATACCTGGGATGCTTTTGCACAAAACATAAAAACGGTTGAAGAATATCAGCAGGCCGTAAACAAAGGCGAGTTTCCAATTTTTAAGGGACACATTTTGAGCCGGGAGGACATGGTGTTGCGAATGCATATTTTAAATATTATGTGCAAAGGTTACACCTCGTGGTTTAACGAAAACGAACAATGCGAAGGGTTGTATTCGGGCCTCGAAAAAATGAGGGCGCTTGAAAATGACGGTTTGGTGGAGATATCATTACGCGAGCTGAACGTTACCCCTTTGGGAATGGCTTTTTTGCGAAATATATGTCTTTGTCTGGATGCATGCTATTGGGAAAGAACCCCGCAAGCCGCTCTTTTTAGCTCTACGGTGTAGCGCATCCTTTTCTGTAAACAAATCGTTTCAGATCCCCTTTATTAAAAGTCCATTCAGGCGTGTTGAGTGTTTCCGTTTTTTCAATATCGAACCAGGGTGACAGGTTCGGGTTATCGGTATTTTTCAGGATGTGAATATCCTGCGCCGGCATATAACTCTGTGCCAGAATAAAAATACGTTTGCCGGAACTGTTAACCGCTGCATCCATTACTATTACCGCGTGCCCGGGACTTCCGCCCTGAATAAAAACATCGCCCGGACTGATGTGATCCGGGGATATTTTCTCCATCTCCCGAGAAAGAGAAAGACTACCAGCGTAATTAAAAACAACATCAAGGTATTTTCTGAAATTGGTATAGGAATAATCTTTCAATCCATGTTTGTACCATAAGGCTTCATTGCCTTTCACCTTAATCCTATTCCCCTCAGCCCATTTTACATAGGAAGCACAAAAGCCGTTTGTGAAATTGAAGTGGATATACTCGAAACGCTTTATTTTGAAAAGAAACTCAGCCCGCAATCGAATCACAGCATCCGCGCATTGCTGAAGGTCCTTATTGCCCACATCAAGATCAAGCACAGCTTCGTGAACCATCTGCGTGTTTTTTTCCATTCCGTTGTACAGATATACAGGGCTACCATCTTTTTTAAGCGGAATCATGTGACGCAGATAGTAATTAAAGTCGCCTGTATCAAGCGGCAGGCGATTAAACCCGGCGGGTGTACTGAACCGCGTGTAAACACTTTTACCTTCAGGGTGAATAAGTTTTGTGGGTTTTCGCACAGGGGCCTGTGCACCAAACATGAGGGTAAGAACACATAGGAGAAATATACTAACCCAGCGAATCACCATCCTGAAACGAACAGATTATGCGCGGCCTTTTCTCCACATTTTTGATAGCGGTGATATGCATTTGCGGCCAGCGACCTTATTTCCTGATTGCTTTTTCGATCAATAAAACCGTTAACGATGTCATGTAGGGTATATGCTTCAGGACACATCAAACCCGTTGTCCATACCAAAGGGTAGGAGCCTGTGGATTTTAAGAGGGGAGTAAAATAGGTGCGGCTTGAACACGCGAGAATAACACAGGATCGTTTTTTTCCGTCGGAGTTTGTAAAGCTATCAGGCAGCGAAAAATCCATGAGCCCGTCGTGCCCAACATAAGCCAGTAAGGAAGAGTGGCCACCAATGCCAAGGATGCCACGGTCTGCTAAAATGGTATCTTTCAACTTACCGCAGCAGGCGTTCAAAAAATTAATGGTGCATTGTTTGATGTATTTTCCATTGTAGGCATCGGCCA
>CALMNJ010000537.1 GCA_937868675.1 uncultured Bacteroidota bacterium
ATTATTTCCAATATTCTCGCTCTCATCGTAAATAAAAATCCCTTTCAGGGTGTCTTTATTTAGCGACTTTTTCCTTACCAGCAAACTATAGTTTTCGATGCCATTGTAAAAAATACCTTCTTTAATATTTACCGTAGGTTTTTTTTGTCGGATGTCGTAAAGCAGGGCCGTTGACTTTAAATGCACTACCGGGAGAATAAAGTTGTTGAACAGAAAGGTGAGGAAGGCCAGAAAAACAATGAAAAAGAAAACCGGTTTAATAATACGGAACAGCGAAAGCCCCGAGGACTTCATGGCGGTGAGTTCGTAATTTTCGGCAAGGTTGCCATAACTCATAATGGAAGCCAGCAAAACCGCCAAAGGGATACATTTTGGTATGATGGCAATCCATGCATAACCAAATAAAGTTAGCAGATCGGATGTGCGTAAACCTTTGCCAATAAAATCATCAAGATAGGTAATTACAACTTCCACCAGAAAGAATAAAAAAACACTGATGAGCAGGGTGGCAATAAAGGGGGGCAAAAAGGCCCGGAGCGTGAGTATATGCAGTTTCCGGATAAACAAAACAAAACCTAAAAATACGTTTATTTTAGGCAATACACGTTTACATAATTAACTAAACTTTGTTATTTTTGTTGGCTTATGATTAACGGAAAAAAAATAGTCGCTGTACTGCCTGCCTACAATGCTGCGCTTACTGTAAAGCAGACCTACGACGAAATACCTTTTGATATTGTTGACGACGTGGTGCTTGTAGATGATCATAGTAAGGACAACACCGCAGAAGTGGCCCGCAGCATCGGCATCAAACACGTCATCATTCATGAAAAAAACAAAGGCTACGGCGGCAACCAAAAAACATGCTACGACAAGGCCATGGAACTGAATGCTGACATTGTTGTCATGCTCCATCCGGATTACCAGTACACGCCAAAACTGATTCACAGCCTCTGTTACCTTATAGCCAACGACCTTTATCCGGTTGCTTTTGGCTCTCGTATTCTTGGTAAAGGCGCCCTCAAAGGCGGCATGCCGATGTACAAATACATCTTTAACCGGATGCTCACCTTTTCGCAGAATCTTCTCATCAACCAAAAACTTTCCGAATACCACACAGGTTACCGTGCATTTTCAAAAGAGGTTATTAACGGCATAAACTACCACGCCAATTCGGATGATTTTGTTTTCGATAACCAAATGATCTCTCAGATTTTTTATGCAGGTTTCGAAATTGCCGAAGTAACCTGCCCCACCAAGTATTTTCCGGAAGCCAGTTCCATCAACTTCAGACGCAGTATGAAATATGGCCTGGGCGTACTGAGTGTATCCTTCACCCACTTTTTTAACAAAATGGGCCTCATGAAGTCCGAAATTTATAAACCTGTTAAGTAAATAAAATGGCCGTTTACAGATTTAAAGTTTGCCTGGAGGACAATGAAGATGTGGTGCGCGATATTGATATAAAAGCCGCACAGACCTTTGAGCATTTTCACAAAGTTATTCAGGAAGCCTTTAAATTTGATGCCAAACACGCCGCTTCGTTTTTTGTTAGCGACGACTACTGGCGCAAGGGACAGGAGATTACCCTTAATAAGGAAGATCTGCCGCTTGAGGAGGACGAGATTCGCCAGGGCGTTGACCCTAAAAAACTGATGTCGGAAACCCGCATTGCCAAATACATTGAACAGCCCCATCAGCGTTTTGTGTATGTGTTTGACCCCAATGCGCAATGGACCTTCCTGATTGAAATGGTTAAAATAGCCGAAGAAAACCCAAGGGTAAATTATCCGGCCGTTATTAAAAGCGTTGGTAATGCGCCCAAACAGTATAAACAGGCAAACGTAATCAAGGAAGTGCCCGGTCCCGAAAATGCACTGGCGGCCCTGCTCGGCGCAGTTGCCGCTGAGCCCGATGCCGATGAGGAGGAAATATTCAAAAGCATCAATACAGGCGAAGAAGGAATTGAAGAGGAGGATATTGACGCGCTTGAAGGTGAAGAGGGTGAAGTGGAAACCGAAGAAGGTGAAGAAGAAAATGAAGGCGAAGAAAATTACGGCTTCGGCGACGAAAACCACGAGGAGGACTGAGGCCTTACAGAGCTTTTAGTTCGAGATAAAAATCATCAAAATTTTTAGTGCTGCACAGTTGCTCAAAGGTTTGGCGCGCCCGTTTCCGCATTTGTTCCATTATTCGGGTTTCACTATTCAACAGGCCAGCAATCGCAGAGGCGAGCTCTTCACCTGCAAAATCCTTACCTATAAGAGCCCCGTTCGACGGATTAACGAGTTCGGGCGTTCCACCCACTGCAGTGGCCACCACCGGAATACCATACGAAAACGCTTCCATAATCGAAACCGGTACACCTTCCGAACTGCTGACATTAATGAGCATATCTACACTCTGGCTTTTCAGGAAGTCATCCAATGTGTTATGATCTACATGACCATGCAAAGTAACGCGCAGTCCGGAGCGCGAACGGGCCGTTAGTTGCTTCAGGTCGGGCATCAGGGGGCCATCTCCAAAATGGTGCCACTCCATATCATCGTTCATTAGCTGAAGCGCTTCAAAAATCAGATGAACACGCTTTACCAAAACAACATTGGAAACACTTATAAGCCTTTTAACTGAGGCGTTAAACGGATTGATACCATGATCTGTTACGCCCAGCCGCGACACCTTAATTTTTCCGGTGAATTGCGGATACTTTTTGCCAAGGTACGTATGCCCGTAATCGGAAATGGCAAAGGCACACGAAACAATTTCAAGAATTCTGCTGCGAAGCGGTGCGCACGAGGCTTTTAATTCCTCGTAGAGGTCGGAGCCATGAAAACGAATCACACTTTTCAGCTGCATCTGCTTCAAATCTTTCTGAAGATATGGTAACATCCAGCAAAGATTATCGCCCCAGTAGAAGTACAGTACAGTTTCCGGATTTTTGGAGAGATAGGCCTTGAGCTCTTTGTACGCTGAAGAAGATAACACAGCTCTTGTAACCAGCAGGCTCACAAACCACCAGTAAAATTTACCCGGCGAAAAAAAAATCCGTTTCGAAAAAAATTCGCTCAGATGCGCGCCAACGGGAGCTAAATTGAAAAACCCCTTCATGAACAGTTGTTTTTTGTCGGAAGCCGAATGCAACACCGGTTTAAGGCAGTTCGCACGGGATTTCACAAACGCGTCGGCCGCTTCAGGTTGTCCATACAGAGTAAATGTGGTAATCGCGGAAGCATGATTTACAGTGGTTTTAAACTCGTTGAGTAAAAACGGTTCGGCTTTTTTGCAGGGAAAAAAATTCGCAAATAAAATCAGCTTCATTGCAGCAACTTGCTCTTAATGTTGCGGGCACCAAGTGCCAGCTTGCTTTTGCGCGTGTAGGCGGCCTGGCTCATGTTCTTTTTAAGAACGATGCTCACATAATCCGGCTCGTTGTACTGGAGGCTGTAAGGCGAAATTGAGTATACCTTAAATCCTGCGGGGTAAACACTGTTGAGCAAATCCTGCATGCTCAGCGACTGATCTATTATCTGGAGTAATTCTGGGCGCGTTTTCCGGATCCAGTCGAGGCAGTGGGGTTCGGGAATATTTATCAAAACAGTGGCGTCAAAAGCGGTAACCGAAGCCAGCACTTTAAACAGGTCGGCGTGTTGCTCAACCGGTATGTGTTCAAGCACATCAGGCAACACCACAAAGTCAAAATTCTCCCGGCTCGAAAAGGTGGTCATGTCGTTTACAACAAAGGTGGCGTTGGCGTAAGCGCCATTGAGCCTGCGCGCCATTTCAATGCTTTCGCTGCTGATATCAACCCCCACAAACTTTCCGGCATTGATATATTTTAAGATAAGACTGCTTACTGTACCAATACCACAACCAACTTCCAGCACCTTCGAATTGCTTTTAAGTCCCGCCTTTTTAAGGTTTTTAAAAATGGTTCGGTGCCTGATATTAACACCAAGCTTTTTCTGATGCTCCTTGAAGGAGTTATAAAACTCCTCCACCTGTTGCCTGGTTTTTATTTCATGCACCTGTTCTGCCATGCCGGTTTTTAATAAGTTTTGGCTTTACACCTTTTGTAATTTGAATTTACTTTACAAATTTAACCAAAATTGGTTATCATGATCAGCCGCTCGTTTTTAAGCTCTTCCATTGTTTTCACTGTCGGCGGCGCTTTACCCATGCTGGCCGGCATTATATTACTGCCTTTTTACACCAATTATCTCGACGAAAAAAGCTATACGCAATTGCTTTTTTACATTAACGTTTCATTACTTTTCCAGATCTTTTTCTCCTTTTCAACCGAGTCGTATTTTGGTGTTCAGTTTAGTCGCCTGGGCGAGGATCCTGACGAGCAGAAAAAATTTACCGGTACGGTAGCCCTATTTTTACTGCTGCTGGGTAGCGCGTTGTTGCTGATACTGTCGGTTGTTGGCGATTATATTTTTAAGCATGTTTACAACGACGCCCTCGGTATCGAATTCTGGCCTTACGGATTTTTTTCGGTGCTCACGGGTTTTTTTAATTCCTATTTTAAAACCTCAACCATTTGTCTTATTTACGTTAAAAA
>CALMNJ010000538.1 GCA_937868675.1 uncultured Bacteroidota bacterium
GCTCGCAGCCAAACGGAAGCTATCTGGTGAGGATTGTGAATGATGCCAATCAAAGCCGATCGGTTAAGATTGTGAAGCGGACGGAATAACGGGTTTTATATAGTTAAGCAAAGGGGGGCTCATAACGGCCCCCCTTTTTTTGTTGGAAATGTTGGTTTTTTTTATATATTAGTTGAACCAAAACCTCAACTATGAAATCTAAACTTACCCTCTTTTTCGTTTGCCTATCTATGTATGCAGTTTCGCAGGCTCCGGGCACTGCCACAATCATAACTGATACTGTACATTATTATTTCAATAAATATTATTTCAAGTCAGGGCAAACCGAACTGGGTAAAATGCCATATTACAAGGTATATAATTCGGCGAGTGTAAAGTCGGGCACCAATGTAACGCATGTGGGTAATATTTTCGAAAACCCGGACACGATCATTGTTAAAGGAGCTGAGGCATACATGATGGGGTATAGGTTCGGGCAACAGGCATTACCCATTCATTTTTACCTGCACAATGTTGATAACAGTAATATACCGTTAATAGATCTAATTTATTCGTTAGAGGTATTTATTTCATCAACAGTGCCGGTAATAATTGGGGGGAATTTTAGTAAGCCTCATAAAATGGCCGGCAAATACGCCATTAGTTTGCGAAACTTTAGCACAACCGATGGCGATACGGTGAGGCTTTACCGTACTGCCAGTTCTACCTTCACCGCATGGCCCGATATAACCTGGGGTAATAAGTATAGTGATGGTAACGGGCGCGTAAGGGATCACGGACAATTTTATAAAACCACAAACTACAATGCACCGGGTTTTGGGAACGGAACAGACTATGAATTTTTTATTGCACCCAGAGTACAGTTTACACTTGTGCCGGGCCAAATCTGGCCACAACAGGTGTCGAATGGCGATACCATTTGCACGTATCAGCAAATAACATTTACGAATGTATCGTCGCCAAAATTTACAAGTCCTACGTATAACATGTGTGAATTTTACCGCAAGTGGAGCGCATACGCTCCCTTTGCTGCTTCACCGGTAAATGGTGGATGGCCTGCGGATACTTCGATAAGCTGGAAGTTTGAGAGTGAGGACGACGGCGTACATGGACATTACTATCTGCCTGCGGGCGGGGGTTCGCAAACCATTGTGTTTTATACCGATTCGGTAATATCGCCCAAATGTACCGATCAGAATTATTTTAGTGCCAACTTCAAGGGGATGGCAGCGTTTGGGAGAGCACCTCAGCATTCGTTCAACCAGCAGTTTACTTTATGCGTTGACTATTGCAACGGAAATGCTCTGGGATTAAATAAACAAAACAAAACAGGCATTGTGATATATCCAAATCCGGCAGCGGATTACTTGGTTTTGAATGGTACCGGCACCAATACAAGTATGGAAATAACGGACCCGCAGGGCCAGGTTGCGTTCGTAAAGAACAATTGTACAAGCAGCGAACGTGTGTATTTAGGAATGCTTAAGCCTGGTTATTATGTTGTTAGCATAACCGAACCAGATGGCAAAACCCAACGGTTAAAACTGCTCAAGTACTAAGGTTCAAATGGAATATTTTGCGAACTGGAAAGGAGTTATGGTGCAGTGCAGAGTTCGCCATCCTGAATATTATTCTTACTTTTGAGTTTGATTAAACACTATGAGAACAATTGAATTCAGAGAAGCTTTGCGCGAAGCCATGAGCGAGGAAATGCGCCGGGATGAAAAGGTTTTTTTGATGGGTGAAGAAGTCGCGGAGTATAATGGCGCTTATAAAGTCAGTAAAGGAATGCTGGCTGAATTTGGGCCCAAACGTGTAATTGATACACCCATTGCAGAGCTTGGTTTTGCAGGAATTGGTGTGGGCGCGGCAATGAATGGTCTTCGCCCCATAATTGAGTTCATGACATTTAATTTTAGCCTCGTTGCTATTGATCAGGTTATAAACAGTGCTGCTAAAATGTATAGCATGAGTGGCGGTCAGTACAATGTTCCCATTGTTTTCAGGGGGCCAACCGCCAGTGCAGGCATGTTGAGTTCGCAGCATTCGCAGGCATTTGAGAATTGGTATGCCAACTGTCCTGGGTTAAAGGTTGTTGTACCGAGTAATCCTAACGACGCAAAGGGTTTGCTTAAAAGCGCTATTCGCGATAATGATCCGGTAATTTTTATGGAGAGCGAGCAGATGTATGGTGATAAGGGTGAAGTGCCTGAAGAGGAATATCTAATCCCGATTGGTGTTGCCGACATTAAGAAGCAGGGAAAAGATGTCACCATTGTTTCGTTCGGAAAAATATTTAAAGTGGCCATGGCTGCTGCCCGCGAGCTGGAATTCGAGGGAATTGATGCGGAAGTAATTGATTTGAGAACGGTAAGACCGATTGATTATGCAACCATTATTCAATCGGTTAAAAAAACCAACCGTCTTGTTGTGGTAGAGGAAGCATGGCCTCTGGCAAGCATTTCGTCGGAACTCGCGTTTAAAGTTCAGAAAGAGGCTTTTGATTATCTCGATGCTCCGGTAACCCGTATTACCACTGCCGATACACCATTGCCATACGCTCCCACGCTTATTGAAGCAAGTCTTCCCAGCACTGCCAGGGTTGTTAAAGCAGTAAAGGAAGCCATGTACATCCGTAAATAAAGAGGCTCAAAATTAATAAGCCTGCCGGAATAAATTAACGCATGAAAATTGCCCTCATCACCGATGGAATATGGCCTTATGTGCTGGGTGGTATGCAAAAACACTCCTTTTATCTTTGCAAATATCTGGCGCAGAATGGGGTGCAGGTAACCCTTGTTCATTTTAATCAAAGCAGTTACAATATTGAGGAATTATCGGTCTTTAGTGCAGAAGAAAAAAAAAACATACGCTCGGTAATTGTTCCCATGCCGAAAAGTGCGTGGTTTCCCGGCGCTTATATTTTTGATTCTTATAAGCACTCCAGGCTGGTTTTTAGAACGCTTGGCAACTCGCTGGCCGGTTTTGATTTTATTTATACCAAAGGTTTTACAGGCTGGTATCTGATTAATCAAAAACATGCCGGAAAAATAAAATGTGCAGGTATTGGGGTTAAATTTCATGGTTATGAAATGTTTCAGCGGGCGCCATCTTTTAAAACATGGTTGCAACATCTCTTTCTTCTCCGCTACCCGGTGAAACAAATCAGCCAAAGGGCTGATGTAGTATTTTCTTATGGGGGCAAAATAACCGAAATACTGTGGGGCTTGGGTATTACGCCTCAAAAAATTGTTGAAATACCTTCAGGTGTTGAAAAATCTTTTATTGCTGACCGTATTAATGAAACCAAAGCTCCTGTAAAATTTCTGTTTTTGGGACGATACGAACGCAGAAAGGGAATTGAAGAGTTAAATCAAGCCATTAAACGTGTTCTTAAAAATAACCCTGCTGCCTCGGCAATATTTAATTTTATTGGGCCCATCCCCGATCAAAAAAAACTCAGCCATTCAAAAATTATATATCATGG
>CALMNJ010000539.1 GCA_937868675.1 uncultured Bacteroidota bacterium
ACGGGTTCAGGGCATCTTACTGTTATCCGTATAAATGGTATAGTTTGGATATTGAGGCCACCAGTGCGCTTACATTGCATCCGTTCTGTATTTCTGAGAATACACTGATTATGCATTCACAAGCAAAAAACAAAGACATGATGGAACTTGCACAGCCAGTTCTGGATGAAGTAAAAAAATATGGTGGCGAAATGATTAGTATTTTCCATAATGAGAGTTTTGGCGAAATGATAAAGAAATTTTATGTGAAGTTTATTGCGGCCGCGAAGGAATAAAGCTGAAAAAAAACGTAATCCGATTTGTTAGGCCAATAAAAAACTGCTTTATTGAGGGCGATACAGGTCAATGAATAATAATTTCCTGAAGAATGTTTTTTACGACGGTTGAAATGCTCGAAATAATCATTTGCACCCCAATACCGATAACAATAAACCCCATTACCTTGGAAAGCGAATTAAGGCCAGATTTTCCGGTTCGCTGCATAAGCCTGGGAGCGAATTTGAATACAAAATAAATGATAAATGATACAATGGTGATGGCAATAAGGGCTTGAGCATCCTGCCACAGCGCCTCATTTAAGTTCTCGCTGCGCGCGGAATACAGTGTGATCAGAAATGACATGGAACCAGGACCAGCAAGTAATGGCATGGCAAGGGGCGAAAATGAGATATCTTCCTTACGGTCGCTTTCATCCTTCATGTCATTTCTCAGTTCTTTTTTGTGCTTCAGGTTAAGTAGCTGCCAGCCCGACCGGAAGATGACCAGTCCGCCGGCCACGCGCAGAGCCGGAATAGTGATACCGAAAAAATTAAGCAGGTAAACACCAAGAAAATACGATACCACACAAATAATAAAAATGTAAACGCAGGTTTTTTTAAGGGTTCGCAGCTTGTTGTCTTCACTGTAGTCCTGCGTCATGCCAATGTACACGGGAAGGGCGCTCAGCGGGTTAATGAGCGAAAAAAGCCCTATGAGAATGGTTATGAAAACTGTTGTTTGAAACACCGCGCAAAAGTACGTTTTTTAGTAGCCACGTGGCTGTAATGATAGTTAATAAATTTAAAACAAATAGGCTTAAAATTGTTTTCTTTGTGAACGTTTATGGCTTTGAATTACAAAACGCTCGTTACGCGCTCGTTGAGCGGTGCAGTTTTCGTGGTGCTGCTATTAGGTAGTCTGCTTTGGAATTATGTTTCCTTTTCAGCGTTCTTCTTTTTGGTTTCAATGTTAGCCCTCGGCGAGTTTTACAAAATTGCCGAAAAGCTAAACACCAGGCCCTATAAGGCCACGGGCTTTATTCTTGCCATTCTGATTTATGTTTCCGTTTTACGAATTGATTACTTTGTGGGCCCAGAAACATTTAGTTACAGATATTTTAATCTGCTCATGCTTTGCCTCACCTTTGTGGTAGCTGCTGTGGCCATGTTCAGCAAACGCGAACAGCCACTTCATAATGCTCTGTTTACCGTGTTTGGCATTGTGTACGCTGTTCTTCCGTTTTGCATTCTTCACCGTCTTGTTGTTTTTAGCGGCCCTGTTGTAGCAGGTGCTGTTTACAATCCCTGGCAGTTGTTTTCGGTAATTATTCTTATCTGGAGCAACGATACCCTGGCTTACCTTGGGGGCAGCCTCTTTGGTCGCCATAAAATGATAGAACGGATTTCACCTGGTAAAACATGGGAGGGAACTTTAACAGGGATCGCTCTTACAACACCAATTTCTTACTTTTTGAAATCTGATTTTGGAGGTGATAACGATTCGATGCGGTGGATTTTTTACGGTGTTCTGGTACCCATTCTTGCAACCATTGGCGATTTGGTTGAGAGTATGATCAAAAGGCAAGCAGGAGTTAAGGATAGCGGCAGTATTATGCCGGGACACGGGGGCGCACTCGACCGCTTCGACAGTCTTATTTTTGTAACGCCTTTTGTGCTTGTAATTAATTCGGTTATATCTTAACCGCGTGGATACGGTTAACCGGGATGATAACACCGCGTTTCAGAATCACCTGATTGTTGGTAACGCCCCAAACGGTTGTTTCTACCATTTTACAGGAATTATCGTCTTCAAAAAATAGTTTGATTTTTCCGTGCTCCAGGTTTCCAAGCGAAAGCGCCGTCTGAAGGTTTAGTTGCCTTTCGGCAATTTCGGCCGGGTTTGTAAGCACTTCTGATGAAGGGAACCTGCAGTTTGAAATCAGTTCCTTCTCAATCGTTTCGAATCCTGTAATTACCATGGTTTTACAATTAAAGTGTGAGAGTTACATTTACATTAGTGTAAATCAAATTTAAATTTTTGAGAATGAAAAAACAAAAGCCGGACGTTAATTTTAACCGGCCACCTGATTTTTTAACACATTGAAAAGCTCGTGAGCTTTCTGGCTACCAATTCGATAGGTAAAACCGGCCTTGTCAACCAGTTCAATAAAATCCTCGCCACTTGTATAAAAACGTATAATTCCAAGGTTGTGAAGGTTGTAAACAGCACGCCGGAATATGTTCTTTTTGTACCGGCTTTTACGAATGGCCGTAATATTGCTAAAGTCAATTTTTACTTTTCGCGATGTCCAGAAACCATCCAGAATCATGTACCCTCTGTAAACACTGGTTTGTATATGCAGCACAAAAGTAAGTGCGGCACTTAAAATCAGAATGGCAATGCCAAGTACAAAGAACACCAGACCCGAACTGTCGGGGCTAAGTGGGTAAGCGCTAATACTCAGAAATGACAAGCCCAGTGATTTGGGATTCTGACTCCAGTAGTAGCCCACAAAACAGAAAATGGTGAGCACGGTCCGGATCACAATGCTGAAGCGGTTGTGACCAAGGTATTGCTTCTCTTCAAAAAGTATTTCCTCGTTATCTTTCAAGGCTTAGTTTTAGGAGCGCCGTTTCGCCGGCTTTTACTCTGTAACGTTCATCGCTGCGCATGCCACCAATCCATATAATATCGTTATTTCCGTTTACCAGTAACCGCTTATTCTGTTTATCAAAGTAGCTTAACTTATTTTCCCTGAAAAAATCGCTCAGCAATTTAGAGTGTTTCATTCCAAACGGTTGAAACTTATCTCCCGTTTTATACTCACGCAGGCAAATCGGGTAAATTAGCCGGTGTTCGCTAATAATGAGCTCTCCGTTCTTAGGTATTGAAAACTGATGTAATTGAACCACATTTATTTCAGGGTTTTTAAGCAACTCCTCACGGTTATTGATTATTGAATGAGTGTTACGTTTTGTTTTCGCGGGCGATAAAATAAGCTTTCCACGGTTTAACGCAACCACATGAGCGGCGCTTGAAAATATTTTTCCTGAACTGTTTTCGGTTTCAGCTGCACGGATTATGTTCTGAATCTGCGTGGCACTGTATCCCAGCGGTGAAAGAACGTGATGGAGCAGGGTACGGCTGTATGGCAGTTTAAGAATCTTTTTCATGTCGGCCACGGTGCCTTGAGGCGAGGCAATAAACAGTTTTTTTGCTTTTGATTGCAACAGTTCATCCAGCATGGCGCTTTCTTCAAAAAAATGCTCCGCATTTTGAATGAAAGTGGTTTCGAGTGAAGGGTTGATTTTTTTTAGCAAAGGCACAACCCGTAGGCGCAGAAAGTTGCGTTCGTACTTATCTTCTTTGTTTGAACTGTCTTTCCGGAAGCGAAGTTTATTTTTTTTGGCGTATTCCTCAATTTCATCACGTTTAAACGGGAGTAACGGACGCACTACGTTTTTGGTTTTAGGTAAAATGCCTTTCATGCCCCTGCTGCCGGTACCCCGCAGCAGGTTAATGAGGATGGTTTCAACCTGATCGCCCGCCTGATGGGCGGTGAGCACATAATCCAGTTTTTTTTCAGAACATAAGGTTTCAAACCAGCGATAACGCAACTCGCGGGCGGCCATTTGTAAACTTCGTTTAGTTGTGGCAGCGTATTTTTTTGTTTCGAAAGAGCTGCTGTAAAATGCCACACCTAGTTTTTGAGC
>CALMNJ010000540.1 GCA_937868675.1 uncultured Bacteroidota bacterium
GTACCTGCCAGTAAAGAACAGGCGGTAGAGTTGTATGTTGATCCTATTGACCTGCAACTCGGCCGCTTGTGCGACATTGTACCTGCCAGTAAAGAACAGGCGGTAGAGTTGTATGTTGATCCTATTGACCTGCCCCTTATCAAAAAAGGGGAACAGATTCAACTGGTATTTGATGGCTGGCCTGCATTTGCATTTTCGGGCTGGCCCGGCCTTAGTTATGGCACTTATAGTGCCGAAATTGTAAATTACGATAAAGCTATTTCAGCCAATGGCAAATTCAGGGTACTGGCTATTAGCACCGGACAGACCTGGCCAACTGACATACGAATAGGAGGCGGCGTGAAAGGTTTTGCCCTACTACGAAATGTTCCGGTCGTTTACGAAATATGGCGAAAGATCAATGGTTTTCCACCTGAGTTTTATGTGGGCAAAACGCAAAAAAATCCCAAACATGAAAAATAGGGTATTTATTTTTCTTATGCTGCTTGTGCTGGTGAACGTTAATGAACTAACGGGTCAGGAGCGTTTGGATTACAACGCCTTTTTGAAACACGTTGAAAAAAACAGCCCCTTGGCTGGAAACGCCCTAAACAATCAGGCAATCGCAAAAGCACAATATCATGCAGCCCTGGGTAACTATGATCCTCAGATCAGCATGTCGGCAGAAAACAAATTTTTTAATTCGAAAAACTACTACTCAGCAGCTTCTGCTGAAATTAAGCAACCTTTGTACGCTTCAAACTATATCAAAGCTGGTTACCTGTACGGACAAGGCATTAATATAGATCCTGAGCGTGTTACACCTGTATCTGGGCAACCATTCATGGGCTTTGAAACCAGTTTGCTTCAGGGGCTATTATTTGACAAAAGACGCGCCGACTTATTAAAAGCAAAATATTATTCAGACTTCTACACGCTCGAACAAAAAATAAAAATGAACGATCTTCTTTATATGGCTTCCAGTTCTTACGCCGAACTGCTATATGCTTCCCGGAGAAACTCGCTTCACTCTTATTTTGCCGATCTGGCTTCGCAGCGCCTTAAAGGCATTGGCCATCTGGCAAGTGTTGGAGAGCGTGCTGCAATTGACACGGTGGAAGCGCATATTTTTCTACAGTCGAGGCTACTCGAAAAACAATCCGTTCAGACTGAATTACTGAAACAGTACAATGAGCTATTGTATTTTTATTCCGGTAAGGAGCCGGCCCCCTTGCAGACTCCGGTGCTTTCTGATAGCCTGGAAGCACTGTATATAAGATTTTTAAAGAAAAGCAACTCCGGGCCGGAAAAGAGTTTGAACAATCCCCTGCTTGAGCAATACCAGGCAAAACAAGGACTGCTTGAAACCGAGGCTCGTTTTAAACGCGAACTTATAAAGCCTGTACTTAATGTGAGTTATAACTTTCTGGGCGCGCAATCAACCGGCGACGCGGTTTTATTTCACCCTAATAATTATAAGTGGGGTGCTAGTTTTTCGTTTCCCTTATTTTTAAGAAAACCCCGTTTTGAATACAAACTTGCCAGAATTGCCTCAAACAACAACCAACTTGAAACAAGCAATAAACAAAATGAATTAACGTATAAGCAGAACTATCTTTTAAACGCATTGCAAATAACAGGCCAACAAATATCGAACGCCGAGCAGGCAACACGTTCTAGTAAAGTTTTAGTGGAGGCCGAACGTATTAAATTCCAAAACGGTGAAAGTTCACTCTTTTTACTGAACACGCGCGAGGCAAAATGGCTTGAGTCCGGATTAAAAGAGATAGAATACAAATTCAAGTACATTTGCCTTTCACTTGAACTTATGTATGTTAATGGTGTCCTCGATTATAGCATTTCGGATTAAATCACTGATTTGCTCCACGCAGAAGAATTAACACGAATAATCTGCTTTCATGCCCCAGGTGGTTTTACCGGAAAAAACATCCTCATCTTATCGCCGCAACTCCGAACTAAACGTGCATGAGAACGGGTGAAATTTTTAACGCTAACATTGAACCAAAAGACCCTTCAGCATAAAACAAAACCGGGTTAAAGAGCTTAAAACAATTTTAAACAACCGGCTTTGTATCGGTTATGCCCCTCGTACAAACCAATTGCAGGCACCATTACCGCGATGCTGTGCCATAGCCGTGTGTAGGTAGGGCCTTCGTAAACACCAGATTGGGCACCAGGATCATTCCACGAAGCCTTACCATCACAAGCAAAAACCCAAATCATATTCTATCAATATCACCTGCAATGTGTTGTGGTACTATTTGTACTCATCCTTTCATAAATTGGTTTCTTTCAATAACTCAGCCTCTTCAATGGTACCAGAATGTTGCCATATCCGTTTTCCATCCTTATAAAGTTCGAGGTATGGAATTTCAGAAATTCCCTTTTCTTTCATAAGGTCCGGGTTATCATCGGCATCCACTCTCAACAGAATCATCTTATCCTTTTTCCTTTCTGCTAAAGCCTCCAGCACAGGCAGTATTTTTACACAGGGCTTGCACCATTTTGCATTAAAATCAACAAGCACATATTTTTCAGATCGTACCTGTTGTTCAAACCCTTCCATTGTCATTCCGGTTTTCTCAACAGCAGCGTCACCTATTTCAAGGGCTTTGCCTTCCGCATTCCAGCGAATTACGCCTCCTTCCATATTGTAAACCTCCTTAAAACCCATCCCGCTCATTATATCTGCGGCCCTCGCGCTTCGCCCACCCGACAAACAATATACCATCACCGGTTTACTCTTATCTACATGGCTTAATTCCTGTTCGAATCCGTCTGAACTCACATCGTAATTCAATGCCCCTTTTAAATGACCGCTTTCGTATTCTCCCGATGTTCTTACATCAATCACCCTTGCATTGCCTTCCTGAATTTTCTTCTCAAAATCATCCACGCTCAGGGTTTTATTGATCTGCCCGGGCGCGTTTGCATGCCCGCCCCCGCAGGAAACCAAAAACATACCGGCCATTACAGCAAGCATTAAAACAACTTGTTTGGTTTTTGGCATGACTATCAAATGTTTTGTTCAATTTTTTGTTTCAGGTATTGAGCTGGTACAACACCCGATTGTTTCCATTTCACTTCCCCGTTTTTAAATATCATCAGCGTAGGCACGCTCATCACACGATATGCATTCGCCGCCTGCGGGTTTTGATCCACATCCACTTTTACAATCGTGGCCTTATCTCCAATCATCTGTTTTAGCTCAGACAGAACCGGGGCCATCATCTTGCAAGGACCGCACCATTCTGCCGAAAAATCAACCAGCACCGGTTTGTCCCTATTTATCAGTTCGTTAAAATTCATTGTTGTTTCCATTTGCTACGTTATTTTATTTCCTGGTAACTCACGCGGTTTGATTCAGGGGCTTGACTTCGGTTTACAGGCGCACAACCCGCACTGCCGCAGCAACCTGTATCGGATATGGCCTGATAAAGCAGTACCAAGGCCACTATACCCGACAGGAAATCGAGCATTTGTATGGACTGAATGCCCGCCACTATACCCAAACCCAGCCTCAACAGGCGCATCAGGTGCCAGTTGTGAGTGAGTTTATATTTCAGATGTTTCATTTTACATGCCGGTTCACACTCATCCAACTACCACCATTATAAACATGAATGTAACCCTGCGATTTTAAAAATCCTTTAGCCGAGGCACTGCGCATACCCGATGCACAACAGGTTATAACCGGATGGTTTTTATCTTTCAGTTTTTTGAGTTGCCCGCCCAGTTGGTCGAGCGGGATATTTACCGAGCCCTTTACGTGACCTCCGGCATATTCGCCTTTTGTTCTTACATCCAAAATTGTGGCGCCATTTGCGATAAGTTCCGGAATATTGACCTTTGGACCAATTCCAAATAAATTTTTAATTGCCTGTATCATACCAGTTTTTTTAAGGTTAGCAGTAGTAGTTTACATCCATCCAGGAACCTGCGTTTTGGCATTCGATTCCATTTTGTTTTAACATCATGGCTGCCTGTCCGCTGCGATTGCCAGACGCACAGCACAACACAATGTTTTTCATGTTTTTTAACTCACTCATACGTGCAGGGATTTCCTGTAACGGAATATTGATACTTCCGTTTACATGCCCTCCCATAAATTCGCCGCGCGACCTCACATCCACAATGGTGGCCGCGCCCGATTTAATTAGTTGTTCCAGATTTTCCATATTTTTTCTTTCATTTTCAAGTTAATATTCCAATTCGTAATACTATTTTTCCGAATTGTTCTGTTATTTTCTGCAGACAAATCTCGGAAGGCACTGCGGCATTGAGCGTAACAATTGTTGGATAAGTTGTATTTTTTGTTTTTTTGTATTCGGTCAAAATAAGGTGATTAATTTGCCGGCTAATGATAGGCCACTGTTTAAGTGCTGGCGAACCCTAAGGCATACCATGAAACCATTGTATTGGTCAAAATCGAAAAGTGACAAAAAAGCTGGAGAGGCGGAGCAGGGTTTTATTTCATGGTGAGCACTTCAATATTATTACGGCCAAGGCGTACCAGTTGTTTTTGTTCCATTACACGCAGGAGCCTGCTGATGGCTTCGCGGTGAGCATGCAACTCATCAGCAATTTGCTGATGAGTAATATCCAGGATGCGGGTATCGAGTGCTTTCGCACGTTCTTCAAGGTAATGAAGCAATTGCTTGTCCATGTGCTGAAAAGCAATAATATCAATAACCTGCATAAGTTCGGCAAACCGACTGGAGTAGTTACTGCTGATAAAGGCTTTCCATTCTGCATACTTAAGCCATTCCTCCGAAAGTTTAACCGGAATCTGAGCTATTTCACTGTCCACTTCCGCTACTCCTTTAATCATGCTCTTTTGCCCGACTGACAACAGGTAAGCGACATGGCACAGGTTTGTCCGGGGTAAAGATGATACAAAAACACTTCCTTCCCCTCGTTATCCTGACGTAAAATGCGAATGCTTCCTTTTGTTATAATTGGTATGAACAGAATATCATCTCCGGGTTTAATCATCAAATCATCCTTTTTGATCTGCTTTAATCGGATATTTTTTTCCAGCCCGGCTACAAGGCCCGGTTCCGTGAATAATTTTAGCGCACTTATCATACTTACTGTATACGTACAAATTTAATTTTTTTGGTGATTTGAACTACCAAAATCATCTCATACCTGATGAGGTTTGGTGATATCAACAAAAGAACCATCTGCACTGTATTCTGTTAAAACATTTGACTTAAATGAATAAAATTTTAACTTAACATAAAATATTTTACGATGGACGACAACTTCCGCGAAGTGAATTACTCT
>CALMNJ010000541.1 GCA_937868675.1 uncultured Bacteroidota bacterium
TATCTTCCAACGTCGGTGCAGGTTGATTCGCTGGTGTTAAACAACCCTGCATCGTATGCAGCACTCAGCATCTTAGATTTTGGTACCGAGGGTGCAGCAACGATGAGTTTAACCGTGCGTTTTACTGATAATTCAACCCAGGCACAAAGTAATGTGACCGTTTCAGACTGGTTTAATGGTGCCAGCCCGGTTATTTCTAACCTCGACCGCGTTTCACGCAGCGGCAGCACTCCGGCTTACGTGTCGGGTAATCCCCGCATGTACGCTTCCAATTTTAATATCAGTTGTGCCAATCGGTCCAAATTAGTACGGGCCATCATCTTTAAAAATAATGGAAGTGCCGGGCGCCTTTGTGTTGCCGGTATTTCGGGCGCAGCGCTTCCAATTTATACGGCCAGTGTTACACCAATACCATGTGCCGGTGGCACCAGCAGCATAAGCATTGTTAATACAGGCGGTATGGGACCTTTTACCTACGTATGGGGTACTTCGCCTGTTCAAACAGCCGCAACGGCTACCGGCCTAGCAGTGGGCAGCTACACCTATAGTGTTACCGATGGAGGCGGTTGTGTGTTTACTTCCACCGCAACAATGCCTCCAACAACAGGCACCATGTCGCCGCCGGTGGTGCTTCCGTTTACGAATCCAGTTTGTTCGGGACAATCCATGATGATGGTTGCTACCGGTGCGGCTTCTTATACATGGACGGGCGGTATTACCAATGCCGTGGCATTTACACCAACAGCCAGCGGCAGCCCTCAGGTAAATACTTACACAGTGAGTGGTTCAAACGCATGTAACTCAAGCACTAACTCAAGCGTGGTGTCGCTAACCATTAATCCCAACCCAACAATTATTGCTGTCAGTTCCTCCCCATCGGTTTGCACGGGCTCGTCTATTAGCCTTACCGGTTCTGGTGCAACGTCGTCTTATACGTGGAGCGCTGGTGCAACCAACGGTGGCACTTTTGTTCCGGCAGCAACCAATACGTATGTCGTATGGGGAAGTAATAGTTTAGGCTGTACATCGTCAGCCACTACAGTGGTTACTGTGGTGGTTACACCAACCATTCCGCCAAACGCGTCATCTTCTTTTATTTGCATTGGTGGTTCGGCCACGCTTTCAGCACTTGGCGCCTCGGCCTATAGCTGGCAACCAGTTAACGCCAATACATCGAGCATTGTTGTGAGCCCTTCGTCATCAACGACTTATACAATTACCAAAGCCAATGGAGCTTGTTCTGATACTAAAACAATTTCGATCATTGTTTATTCCCTGCCAACGGTAACGGCGGTTTCGAGTTCACCAACCATTTGCGCCGGGTATATAACAACGCTTAATGCCACCTCGGCGGGCGCAGTGAGTTACTCATGGATGCCGGGCCCAATCAGTGGTTCACAGGTGGTGGTAAATCCATTTTTGAACACGGTTTATACCGTATCGGCTTTCAATGGAACATGTAGCGGGGTAGCCACCGTTACTCTCGTAACGGTTCCCTTGCCAACAGTTACCAGTAATGCATCTTCCACTTATGTGTGTTCCGGCGAATCGGTAACACTTACCGCAACAGGAGGTCTTACCTACTCATGGTCGCCGAATGCGGGTACAGGCGCAACCGTTGTTGTAACACCAACCGCTCCGATTCAATATTCTGTTGCCGGCTCCAATGCTGCAGGATGTTTGGGCGGATCGCCCATTTCCATTATTGTAAATAGTGCACCATCGGTTACCGTATCGGCCAGCGCACCGGCAATTTGCAATGGCGACGCAGTGATTTTGAGCGCAGGAGGAGCAAATACCTATACCTGGGATGTACCAGCTAATACAAGTTCTGTTTCGGTAAGCCCCAGCATTACTACCGTGTACTCGGTAACTGGCACCGGATCGAACAGTTGTACCGCTACAAAAACTATTCAGGTTGATGTCATTACACCAACCGTAAGTATTACCGGCCCAAACGCCATTTGCAGCGGCCAGTCGGCAACACTTATTGCGAATGGAGCATCATCTTACACATGGAGCGCTTTTAATAATGCTTCGGTAAATATTGTTACACCTACTGTAACAACCGCATATACACTCTCAACATTAACCAATTCTTTAAATATCAGTTGTGGTTTTGCCGCAAGTGTGCAGGTTGTTGTAAATCCATTACCGGTAATCAGTGCTGTGGCAACACGCACCTCGGTATGTAAAGATGAAGCGTTTACACTTACTGCTTCCGGAGCTTCTACTTACACCTGGAGCAACAATGCAAATACGCCATCCGTAAGCCTTACGGCTAGCGTTATCACCACTATGATTTATACCGTTGCAGGAACATCGTCTCTGGGCTGCGTTAACTCTGCCAGTGTGGTGGTTAAAATTGGAGGCTGTGTTTCTTTGGGTGAAATAGAAAATGATGATGTAATGAGCGTTTATCCGAACCCCAGCAATGGGGAATTTATCATAGAGGTAGCAAAGGCTGACGTTAAACTCGTTATTTTTAACAACCTAGGACAAAATGTGGCTTCTTGTATTTGTGAAGTTTCTAGGTTTTTGGGGAGTTGGAGTCGCTTTCTCCTTAGTGCTAGATAAATTTGGGGCTTTACAAATTTTGAAGGTTTTGGGTTCAATTGATTCTGTACCTTGACTTAAATTTTTTTCTGC
>CALMNJ010000542.1 GCA_937868675.1 uncultured Bacteroidota bacterium
TTAATAACATTTTTAAAGTGAAATTTAGTAAATTCGATTTCATGCATGATAAATTTGTCATGACAGCCCGCGATTCAAAAAATCTAACAGGCTTCGTGGTCAGGTGTTTAAACAACCTTCCAATACTTCTCACTCTTATATTTTCATTAATTATAAGCAGGAATGCTGGTGCCCAAACAAAACTTTTACCAGACCATAAAGCCACTGAGCAAACTTTAAGAACTGAAACTAAGATTCATTACAATCATAAATCCAGGTTCAAACGAAAGTATTTTGTTCCTAAACGTTACAATGAGTATGATTACATTGATGCCCACTCGGAAGTTTACAGGTATTATGACGAAAAACACCATACAATAGTGGACTATTTTGTAGGAGAGCCTTTTATAACCTATTTCAAAACGATTCCTTACAGAATAATGAGTTTTTACGATAAGGAAAAGGAATCTGATATTTCATTCTATGGACTTAAATCGTCCGAGGATGGGCAACAATTGGTACCAACAGTTTATACAGCTATTTTTTATCAAGATAATAAGGAAGTTTACGTGCTGTGGAAGTGGGACAAAGCGGCTTTATATTTTAGAAAACAGAACCGGCTTACCGAAACCTGCTGGGATCAAATTAACTGCAATCCTGTCACGGATATGATCATCCTGCATCGTGGCGACTCTGCCGCCCTCATGGATTATAGTGGAAATCTTAAAATTGGTTTAAGAAAACACGATATTGTAATGGATGATTTTGGTGCGATTTTAAAGAACGATAGTGGCCTGGTGTACCTTGATTCTAACTTCCATAGGCATCCGCTTAATGGCTGTGTTCAGGCAGAAACGTTCAGGTATGGGATCGGTATGGTAAGGCCGGAAAAAAACTCACATGGTGGACATTACATTAATCTGGATGGTGAAACCATTACGGCGGATTACAAAGTAATATTCCCTTTTCATGAGGAAGTTGGGAGAGTATGCGATAGTCTCGGACGCTGGGCTCTTATTGGGCGCGATGGGAAACCCAGAACCGAATTTGCGTTCGATATGATCACGTATAACTCTCTCAATTCGGGATCCGATTATGAAAGTAGTTTATATCATAATTATGGAGAGGTGAATGAGGCACCAGTGATAGCAAGGCGAAAAGGCCGTTATTATTTTTACGACACCCGAGGTAATTTGCTTTTGCAACAACCCGTTGATTATTTTAGTTTTTTACCCCGTTTGTATAATGTAGGAATAATAGCCCGAAAAAATGAAAACGGAAAGTTGATGTATGGCCTTTTTAATAATCGAATGCAGGAACTAATGCCAATGGATTACGCAGAAATCAGTTTTAACAAAGCAGACACGTTAAATGGAACAGATAAATTCGATGTTCTTCTAAAAGACGCAAAAGGACAGACGCAAATAATTAGTGTGGATGAATTAAAACTTATTCAACGAAAATAATTTGTCCCCCATAAACCATATTGTGGGCGATTTAAATATTAGCCATTCCTTAATGGATTGCGTGGTTTGTAGTTTGGAGGTCAATCATTAGCAGCGCATCTTAGGCGCTTTGTGTATCATGTTACAAGTTTCTTCAATTGGTATTGTGATGGTTTTTACCGCCCCGGGGCACCTTTTGGCATGCTCCGCATCATTTTGGCCATGGCGTTTTTGTCGTTCATCATGCGCATCATTTTGCGGGTTTCTTCAAACTGCTTTAAAAGTTTGTTTACCTCCTGTATGCCCTGTCCGCTGCCTTTGGCAATGCGCTGCCTGCGCGATCCATTGAGAAGTTCCGGTTTACCGCGTTCTTCGGGTGTCATGCTGAAAATAATGGCTTCAATGCCTTTAAAGGCATTTTCATCAATATCCATTTCCTTCACGGCTTTACCCATACCCGGTATCATGCCCATCAGGTCCTTTATGTTACCCATCTTTTTGATTTGCTCGAGCTGACCAAGAAAATCGTTGAAATCAAACTTATTGCTGGCAATTTTTTTGCTCAGCTTGCGGGCTTCCTCCTCATTAAACTGCTCCTGTGCGCGTTCTACCAACGTTACCACGTCGCCCATTCCCAATATCCGATCCGCCATCCGCTCAGGGTAAAACACATCCAGCGCATCCATTTTTTCGCCGGTACCAATAAATTTAATGGGTTTGTTTACCACACTGCGTATTGAAAGTGCAGCACCACCCCGCGTGTCACCGTCAAGTTTGGTAAGAATAACGCCATCAAAATCGAGCCTGTCGTTAAAGGATTTTGCTGTATTTAC
>CALMNJ010000543.1 GCA_937868675.1 uncultured Bacteroidota bacterium
TTGAGCATCCGGTTTATTTTAAGACGTTGTTCGTTCTCGCAGTCAGTTACCTTTTGGGTAATGATAAATCTGTAAGGATAGCCGTTACCAGCAATATATAGGTCGGCTTCAATAAAAATATCCGAACAGGTTTTACAGTCCTGTTTAATATCAAAATGCAGGAGCAAAGATTTAAAAACCTTTTGATTCCACGCGGTTATCATCGAATCCTGAACACCATGCGGATGACTGGTTAATTCCATTACACCAGTTTGGCGGGCGTTATGTGACAGATTTAAAGGAATGGCGTTTTTGTGTTTTTCATGCGGTGTCCCATAACAACTCATCGTCATCCAGTGCAGAATGGCGAAGAAGAGAACTGACAATAACTGGTAAAGCAAACAGGGCATAAAAACGAGATAAGATATAGAGTGTACTTCAATTTACCGGGGTCAGTTAGTCTTTACCTCTTTTATTTGATTACTTGAGTTCTCTTATTGGAGAGGGCTTTTTTTTGCTCTATATTAGCCGGATTATTTTATTTATCATAATTCTTAGGCATGAAATTTAAATTCCTTACATCCGTTCTTACTATTGCAACAGCGGGCACTCTTTACTCGCAAACAACCGTGATGCCAAATGATAATTACAGGGGCTGCGGCACACAGCCTCCTTCAAATCAATGGGATACATGGTTTAATGCAAAGGTGAAGGAATATGAGCAAAAGGTGGCCAGCGGCAAAGTTGCTGCGGGTTCCTATACCATTCCAGTAATTGTACACGTCATTCATGGTGGGCAAAATGTAGGAACATTTCCAAATGTTTCACAGGCACAGGTAAATTCACAGATTCCGATCCTGAACGCCGATTACGCCGGAAGTGGTTACGGAGTCAGCGGTCTTCCCTCTGTGTTTTCGGGTTTGGTGGCCAATACCGGAATTACCTTTTGTCTGGCTAAATTTGATGCCAATGGCAATTGCCTTACCGAGCCAGGTATTGATCGTATAGATTACCATACGATCACCAACACTAATCCTAATTCGCTAACCACAGCGTCCTCTTTCATGTCTTATTTTGATGCGACTGTTAAACCAGCTACCATTTGGGATCCGAATCAGTTCCTTAATATCTGGATATCGGATGTGTCGGGCGCCGCACAATTGCTTGGCTACGCCACATTCCCTGCCGGATCAGGTCTTACAGGTCTTTCGGGGTTTGGTTCTTCAAGCAACGATGGCGTTTGGGTTTGGACCCGCTCTTTCGGTACCACGGGTTTTGTAAATTATCCTTATAACAAGGGACGTACTACAACTCACGAGATTGGACACTGGGTAGGTCTGCGCCACGTTTGGGGAGACGGTACCTGTGCAACAGACTATTGCAATGATACGCCACCCTCACAAACTTCTAATTTCGGTTGCCCTACACATCCATTCAATGTAGGAGGGTGCTCGGGAAATACCACTGGTGAAATGTTCCAGAACTTTATGGACTATAGCGACGACGCTTGCCTGGCCTTATTTACAACAAACCAAAACAGCCGAATTCAAACAGCCATGATCAATGGCACTTACCGTAAAAACCTCACTGCCAGCTCGGCCACTCAGTGCAGCGCTCCGGCTTCTGCGCCTGCCGCATTGTTCTCTCTTTCGAGCAACACCGTGTGTGTTGATTCGGTGGCTTATACGCTTAACCAAAGCTCTGGCATGCCTTGCCCTGCTTATACATGGTCGCTTACGCCATCAACAGGTTTTACTATTACACCCAATGCCACCAGCGCTAACCCTTCGCTGGTGTTTAGTACTCCGGGCAACTATACCTTAACCCTGGTAGCCACCAGTACTTTGGGTACAAGTACGTATGTGGATTACATTGATGCTTACGACTGCAACGATGCCGAAGGTATTGCCGAACAAAACGCTTTTGCCCGTTCCATAAGCATTCAGCCCAATCCCGGCAGTGGTGAGTTTGTAATTGCAACCATGGTGCAAAACCAGCAGGCCATGCATATAAAAGTTTACAGTGCCGTAGGAAGTCTGGTTTGGGAAAAAACAGCCGCCGCATCCGATAAAACGGTGATTAATCTTCAAAATATGCCCAATGGGGTTTACAATGTCACACTTGAAAATGGTACAAATAAGGCCGTTAAGAAACTAGTGATATTGAAATAATAGAATC
>CALMNJ010000544.1 GCA_937868675.1 uncultured Bacteroidota bacterium
AACTTCGTTGATCCGCATGTGGCATGCCCTGAGTCACAAAGCAAAAGCGGATCGCCTGAGCGATCCGCTTTGTTATTTCATGCGTTTGCTTACAAGCAAGCTTGACGCAACTGCATGAAATAACAAAGGCTCCAACTTGCGTTGGAGCCTTTTGCTTTTATCGAGGTCCGAAGCGGATTCGAACCGCTGTAGCAGCTTTTGCAGAGCTGAGCCTAGCCACTCGGCCATCGGACCCTGTTCTTTAAAGAGTTTCCCTCTTCAGATTTGTAACCTTAACCGACCAGCCTGCAAAATTTTGTAAGACACAGCCACCGGGCAACAAAACCATTCAAAAATGGTCAGCAAAAATAAGTATTTTTTACCATACCACACTATTTTTTAAGTGTATGTTAAGTCTTTCTGCCCCGAATTCAATTCATTGTTAACTAATAACTAAGGCTTTGTTTGGCCTTAACTTTCATCGCAACGCCTCTTAATTTCGCCCCTCAAAAGCCGTTGCACCCATGAAATATGCATGTTTATTCCTTTTAGTTCTTTATACACAAATATGCAGTGCCCAACAACTGAAAGAAGTTGCATCTCAAAAAAGACTTATAATTATGATGTTTGATGGTTTTGGTATGAGTTATTACGACCATGCGCCTATGCCTAACCTTAAACAAATGGCAGCCAAGGGGTTTTTTAAAGAGGTGAGCGCGCTCATGCCCACCGTTACCAATCTTAACAATACCGCTATTTGCTGCGCCCGCTTGCCCGAACGAACTGGCATTACCGGCAACTCATTTCTTTCCACATCCAATCAGGAGGAATACATGGAGGATCAGAGCCTGCTTCAGGCACCTACCATTTTTCAGAAATTAAAAAAATACGGCGCCAAGTCAGCGCTGATTGCCAGTAAGAAAAAAAGCATTGCCCTGCTTTCAAAAGATACCGAGATAGCCCTTTCGCCCGAAACTGCCGACAGTAGCTGGACGGATATTTTGAGCGAGCCCCCGGGCATCTACTCATCGGAAGTCAACTTTTGGACGTTTAGAGCGGCACTGCACATATTAAAAACCCGTCCTGATATACGCTGCATATATATTCATACCACGGATTACCCCATGCACATGTGGGCGCCTGACGATTCTGCCTCGCTGAAACACCTTGCAGGAATTGACGCTTACCTTGGCGCCATAATGAATGAACTGCCGGATGCTTTGGTGATGATTACAGCCGATCACGATGTAAATCACAAATCGCGCTGTGTGGATTTGGAAAACACCTTAAAAAACAGGCAACTCAAAATTAAAATCGCCATCAGCGCCGAACGCGACAAATACTTAAAACATCACCGGGGATTTGGTGGTACTTCTTATGTGTACCTGAACAACAAGCAAGACGAGGCACGCATTAAAGAAGCCCTCCTTAAAATACCAGGCGTGGAAAAAGTTCTTACCCGCAAGGAGGCCTGTGAATTATATCATTTATTACCCGGTCGCATAGGCGACCTTGTGGTACTGGCCGATTCGGTAACTGTGTTCGGAAACCTGAGCGATAACAAATACGAAGAGGAGCTGCCTCAAAATTACCGGACACATGGCTCGGAATATGAAAAAAAAGTGCCTTTAATTATCTACAACTCAGGCAAGCTCCCGCCAGAATCTTATTTTCGCTACAACTACAATCTCACCGGTTGGTTGATGGAATAACCAGGTACTTTTTTATTTGCATTAGAAGGTTACATTTGCTTAAGCAGCAGGCTATGCAGATTAAAAGTAAATTGCCTCATGTAGGCACCACCATTTTTACCGTGATGAGCGCACTGGCACGCGAACACAACGCCACCAACCTGTCGCAGGGCTTCCCTGATTTCAACGGTTCGCCCCTGCTTACCGATCTGGCCGATAAATACATCCGTTCGGGTTTTAATCAGTACGCGCCCATGCCCGGCACCATACAACTACGGGAACGCATTGCAGAAATTATACACCACTGTTATGGCGCTACTTATCATCCCGATGCCGAAATAACCGTAACCGCCGGTGCTACACAGGCCATTTATACCACGCTTGCCGCGTTTGTGCAGCCTGGCGATGAAGTTATCGTAATAGAGCCGGCTTACGATTGTTACGTGCCCGCCATAGAACTGCATGGGGGTCTTCCGGTTTACTCAGCGCTTAGGCCCGATGATTTTTCAATAAACTGGAGTGATGTGCAGTCAAAAATAAACAGCCGCACCCGCCTCATCATCATCAACTCGCCCCACAACCCAAGCGGCGCGGTGTTCAGCAAACATGACCTTGACCAACTGGAAAAATTAACGGCAGGTACCAACATTATCATTCTGAGCGATGAAGTTTACGAACACATGGTGTTTGACGGGCTCGGGCACCAGAGTGTGGCCAGGCGACCGGCGCTGGCTGAACGATCGGTCATTGTTTCCTCATTTGGCAAAACCGTTCACACCACTGGCTGGAAAATTGGATACGTGGCCGCCCCCTCAGAGCTTATGACCGAGTTCAGGAAGGTTCATCAGTTTCTGGTGTTTGTGGTAAACCACCCGCTGCAACTGGCCCTGGCCGATTTTTTGGGCAATAAAGACCATTATTTAGAGCTTAAACATTTTTACCAGCAAAAACGCGATCTATTTCTTAGGCTCACAGCCGGATCGCGACTAATTCCTTTAAAAACCAGCGGCACCTATTTTCAACTCATGTCGTACCGCAACATCAGCAACGAACGCGATAGCCAACTGGCCATACGCCTTACTAAAGAAAAAAAGCTGGCCACTATACCTTTATCTGTATTTTACAGTGACCAAACAGATCATAAACTATTAAGGTTTTGTTTCGCCAAAAAAGACAAAAAAATAGAAAAAGCAGCAGAGATTATCTGCAGTCTTTAAAAAATTTAAATTAGAAAGTAAGGAAGAATTAT
>CALMNJ010000545.1 GCA_937868675.1 uncultured Bacteroidota bacterium
TCGCAGGTCCCAATACGCTAACCTATAATCCTACATCGCTTACACCTGGCGCAAAAGTATTCACAATAACTGTTCATGATGCTAACAACTGCATTATAGCGGACAGTATCAGTGTAACCTTTATTGCCAATCCTCCTTTAAACGTTACCCATGCATCCATCTGCCCGGGGAAAACAGGCACAATCAGCGTCAATGGCTCGCCTTCCTACGTAGTGTTGCAGCCTCCGAACCTATCCCCCTCATCTATTGGATATAATACAAGCACTATCAGTTTTACAGGAAGCCCGCTTGCCACACAAATTTTCACGGTTGTTGGAATAAGCGCACAGGGCTGCACGGCTGCGGCAAATGCGTCGCTTATTGTTTACCCGTTCCCAATACCAACGCTGGGATACAATACACCGGTTTGCAACGGCTTAACTCTCAACCTAAGCGCTTCAGGCGGCAACACGTATCAATGGAGCGGCCCAGGCTCATTTACTTCCAGCCTGCAAAACCCCAGTATTACACCGGCACAGGTAAGTCACAGCGGTACCTACTCACTGGTTGCAAGTTCTGTGAACAACTGTACTGCCCTTGCTGTGATCAGTGTTACCGTTCATCCCACACCCGCACTATCGGCTACTGGATCAACAATATGTGCGAACCAAACACTCAACTTAAGTGCCACAACCTCTACAGGTGTGGGCCTCAACTGGTCTGGACCCGCCGGATTTTCTTCAAATTTGCCAAACCCAACTATTACCAACCCTGCCTCCGGGAACTCAGGCTCTTACTCGGTTGTGGCATCCTCTGCGCAGGGCTGTACCAATCAGGCGGTTTTGCAGGTAACGGTTACCGATTTGCCGTCAACGCTGCCTTTAAACAACGGACCCAAATGCGAACTAATACCGTTGCTACTCAACGGAAGTGTCTCAACCGGGGCCCTTAGTTATTCATGGCAAGGCCCAGGTGGATTTACAAGCGCTCTTCAAAATCCTACACTTGCTGCTGCTTCGGTTACCAATTCAGGCACCTATACCCTCTCTGTTTATGCAGGTCCTTGTGTTGTATCCGGCACCACGCAGGTAACAGTCTACCCATTGCCTACACCAACAGTAATTAGCAACAGCCCCGTTTGTGAAACAAAATTCATTGCGCTAAGCGCGTCAACACCTAATACAAACACCATTACAAGCTTTGGCTGGCACGGACCGCAGGGCTTCAATACAAGCAATACTCAGCCTCAGCTCAACAATGCACAAGCTGCACAAAGTGGCATTTACACGGTTACTGTTTTCGATTCGCATTATTGCAGCGCTACGGTCACAGTTGCTGTAGTGGTTTACACAAATCCGGTTGTTACGGCAGTAGGAGATACCGTGTGTCTTTATGAGCCGGCTCAGCTCAAAGCCAGTGGTGCTGCAAGTTATAAGTGGTACAATGCTTTTTACCCTAACCTTAGCGCACAATCGTTTTATCAAATTCCCAGTGTCACCAGCAGTGTAACTTCAACTTACAGTGTCGTAGGTGCATCAGCAATTGGGTGCACGGCAGTAGCACAGGCGCTTATCAAAACAAGAGCTTTGCCGCAGCCTTCCATTTTAGTTGTGCCACAAAACACATTATGTATGCTTAATACCTTTACTCTTGAGGGCGTTGGAGGATATTGGTACGCCTGGTCAGGCCCCGCAGGATACAATATGACCGGCAGACAGGTGAATGTGGTAACAAGCGGAATTTACAATACGGGCGACTATTCACTTACTGCTTACGACTACTATGGGTGCCGGGCAACCGTTACCACATCAGTAACTGTTTACGATCTGCCGCATGGTATGCTAAGCGGCATGCCAAAAGATGTTTGCGCGCCTTATTGTGGGCAGAACTATTTTGTACCGCTTGCAGGATCCGCGAGCATTATAAGCGTGAGCTGGAACATGAACAGTGTTTACGCAGGGAATGAAACATTCAGAACCCGTATGTATAGGCCAGGCACTTATATATTTGAAGGAAGGATGATTGACGAACACGGCTGCATCAATACCACCAGTATGAGTATTATAGCCCATGATAAGCCCCTTGCTTCCTTCTCATACATTCCGGAATTACCTGTGGAGGATTTTGAAGAGGTGCTTTTCCAGGCTGCCTCCGGAAATACAGTAAGTCTGTCAGACAAGCACATTGTTTCGTGGCAGTGGGCACTATATAACGATGCCCAGTCAACCTTACACTTCAGTGGCACGACCGCAAGCCATTTATACAAAAACGCGGGCACTTACCCGGTGGCGCTCATGGTTGAAAATACGTTCGGCTGCACAGACACTTCCATTCAAACCGTTCACGTGTTGGAAGACGCTGTGGTGTATGTGCCCAACGCATTTACCCCAAACAGCGATAATAAAAACGACAACTTTGTGCCGGTTGTCCACAATGCCAAAGAAATACGCTTTGATATTTTTGATCGTTGGGGAACATGCATTTTCACTACTACCGAACCAGGTCAAGGTTGGGATGGAAAATACAAGGGCGATGAATGCAAGCAGGATGTGTATGTGTGGAAACTTTTTGTAAGATTCAACAGTGAGCATTTTTCAGGCAACGAAAAAACACTTACGGGTCATGTTCTATTATACAGGTAGGTCCCTTTAAGTTGTTTCAGTATTAAAAATTACCATGTTCAAAATGTTTCCCATTAAGCAAAGGTTTAATCCTCTTTGAGATTGTTTTTCATTTTAGCCAGTATATCGTAAGCTCCGTTTATTACGATTTCTGTTTTTCCGGTGATGCCTTTCTGTTCATCAATTTGGGTGTAACCAAGCTCGCTGATTCCCTTTCTGATTTGAACCAATCTGAAACGATTGCCCTGTTCTTTAACTACGACGTAATCCTTACCCTCAAAACCAACAACGGCCTTGTCGGGAACCGCAGGAACGGGCTGAGTACCTGTTTCAACATAAGCTTTGAGATACATGCCTGGCAAAAGATCAGGGTCTTCACGATCCAGGTGACAATGAACGCGGACTGTTCTGTCTTTGTCTATTTCACGACCAATAAGATAAACTGTTGCAAGCCTCTCGGTGTATTCATTTGAAAGTGTAAACCGAACCTTTTGCCCTGCTTTTATTTTCAGTACATCTTTTTCAAACACGATAAGTTCGGCATGAAGGTGTTCGGTATCCACAATTCTGAACATCACGTCGGTTGGATTAACATACATTCCTATATTGACATTCACAGCCATTACAAAACCGTTGATAGGCGAAGTGAGGGTGACAACACTCTGAATATTCTGATTTGTGAGCCTTTCGGTATCAATGCCAATGAATGTCAGCTTCGATTTCTGCCCTGCATTTTTTGCCAGAAGGCTTTCGTATTCCGATTTGGTTTGCTGCAGTGTTTTTTGCGAATTCACGTTTTCACCCGCCAGTTCCTGCTGACGCCTGTATTCGGCCTGCAAAAAATCGAGTTGACTGCGTGTTGCAAGATAGTCCTGCTGTAACTGTATATAGTCCTGATGTTGAATAACGGCAACAACCTGGCCCTTATTTATTTTCATTCCCTGCAACAACTCGGTGCTTTTCACAAATCCTCCAAGTGGTGCCGAAATGCTCACAAGGTTTTGCGGCGGAACATCCAGCATGCCGTTTACCCTGACCGTAGCGCTCAATGATCTTAGCTCAAGCCTGCCTGTTTGTAGCCCGATGAGTTCCGCCTGCGCGGGAGAAAGCTCCACCGCATCTTCTTCCGGTTTAGTTTCCTTTGTTACAGCAGAATCGGCAACATCGTTACGACAGGAAGAAGCCATTAAGGCAACAAGAAATAAAGCGAGTAAATTATTTTTCGAGCTTTTCATAGTTATTGTTTAATTATTTTTTGCAGTAAGAAATTCAAGCTTAATAACACTTTGGTTAAACCGGTTCAGAGCCGACAGGTGAGACGATTTAACAGTTAGTGCATTTTTGAGGCCCTGTAAATATTCCACATATCCAATTTCACCGCTTCTGAAACTTTTATTAGCCTGCTGAATAATAAGTTCGGCATTGGGCAGGGCGCTTGTTTCGTAATAATCAAGTGTGCTTTTGGCCTGCAGATAGTCCTGAAAACTCTGAGCGTATTGCGAACGTATGTCAACCTCGCGCTGTTCGTAGTTGCTTTGCATCATTTTTTGATTTAATCCTGCCGCCTTCACTTTTGCTGTCTGCGGTACAAACCACAACGGAACGGAAAGCCCCACCTGAAAGCCCGTGAATCGCTTTGCAGCAGTAAAATATTGATCCGTTCCGTTGATCGTCTGGTTACCAATCAGTGTCTGATTGAAATAGCCCACCGAAATGTCGGGAAGCACTTTGGCTGATTCCAGTTTACGCTGCCGGTCACCGATTTCGATTTGCTGTTTGAAATAAAGGAGATAAGGATTTCGCGCGATGGCTGAAATATCCAATATCTGGGCCGATTCCACCCGATCAAAAATGCCTTGTTCAATGCTTACGTGCTGGCTCTCATTCATAAGGCTTTGTAATTGCGACTCGTAAATAATGATGGAGGAGCGGTTTTGGGCCACCTGATTGTTTATTTCCATGGCCTGCACTTCGGCAGTGGTTTTTTCGAGCAGGTTATTTTCACCAGCCTTGAAACGCTTGCGGGCTGCAGCCACAAACATTGTGTAAATACTATCCTGCCGCATCAGCAAATCCCGTTCGGCCTGCAGATAACGCAAATGGAGGTAAACCGATTTTACCTGGAAAATAAGTTCATTCTGCGTAACCAGTAACTTCAATTCTCCCGAACGGATGGCGGCCTTGTTGAGCTGGCCCTGAGAACTGATTACCGTTGGAAATGGGATAACCTGACTCACAGTGATGTTGTTGTCTGAATTGATGGAATTGTATTGCCCCATCATCAGCGAAACATTCGTTTTTCCAATATCGCCGGCAGTTTTTCGGAGCGCCCTGTAGTGATCGAGCTCATAGCCTGCCGCTTTTAACCCGGCATTGTTTTTAATGGCTGTCCCAATTGCCTGTTGCAGGCTTACCTGTTTGCCGTCCTGCGCCATAGAAGGTTTGGGGGCAAAAACAAATAGCATTACTAAGAGCATTGCGGCCTTAGTCATCGCTGGCCGCCGGTTATTTTCAAAATACCAATACAGCACAGGCAGCAGCAACAGTGTGAGCAAAGTGGAAGTAACCAGGCCTCCAATAACAACCGTGGCGAGAGGCTTTTGTACTTCGGCACCCGCACCATTCGACAGTGCCATTGGTAAAAATCCAAGGGATGCCACAAGCGCTGTCATGATTACCGGACGCATGCGTGTGGCTGTACCTCTGAGTATGATGTCTCCGGTGTTTTCCATTCCTTCTTTTTTTAATCGGTTAAACTCTGCAATTAATACAATGCCGTTTAGCACGGCCACTCCAAACAGGGCAATAAATCCAACTCCTGCCGAAATACTGAAGGGCATTTGTCTGAACCACAGAGCCAGTATGCCGCCGGTTGCCGAAAGCGGGATGGCGGTAAAAATGAGTATGCTGTTTGTTAGGGAGCGGAAGGTAAGATACAGGAGAATAAAAATAAACAGCAATGCTACCGGCAACGCAATCAGGAGTCTTTGCCTTGCTTCCAGTAAATTCCTGAATGTGCCGCCAAAACTTGCGTGGTAACCCACATCGAACTTTACCTGTTGTGCTATTTTGAGTTGCACTTCTTCAACAGCGCTTTCAACATCCCTGCCCCGCAGATTAAAGCCAACCGTTA
>CALMNJ010000546.1 GCA_937868675.1 uncultured Bacteroidota bacterium
CAAGCACTGCAGGTATTGTTGAATTAGGCATGTATCAATTTTATTTCGGTTGCAAAAAAAAGATATGATTTCGAAATGTGAGCATTAATTTTCTCACATGTAGCCTTTTTAATTAACGGGCACAAAAAAGGCAAAACCGGTAATCGGTTTTGCCTCTATAATTTTTAAACCCTCATGTTTATTCTGCGGGCTTTTCTTCTGATGTAGCTTCTTCAACAACAGGTGCAGCCGCTTCAGCAACAGGAGCATCAGCTTTTTTAGCGGTAGCCCGTCCACGACGTGTTTTCTTGGCTGGTTCTGTTTTGGAAACGCCTTTACCATAGATCTCGTTAAAATCAACAAGTTCTATCATTGCCATCTCAGCATTGTCACCGGGACGAATACCGACCTTTATGATCCTGGTATAACCACCGGGGCGGCTTGCTATTTTAGGGGCAACTACGGTGAACAGTTCTTTCACAGCGGCCTTATCATTCAGGTAACTGAATACAACGCGGTGCTGGTGCATGATTTGTTCCTTGTTTTCACCTTTCTTGGTTTTGGTAACCAGTGGCTCAATATAGGTACGCAATGCCTTGGCTTTTGCAAGTGTGGTTACAATACGTTTGTTTACGATCAGTTGAGCTCCCAGGTTTGAGAGCAACGCTTCCCTGTGTGCTTTTTTACGGCCCAGGTTATTGATTTTGTCTCCGTGACGCATGGCTTTTTGTTTTTAGATCCTCACACCGTGCCGGGAGTTGTGAGGAGTTGGAAACCATCATAACAGATAGCTCCGGTTATTAATAGTAATTATCTGTCTAAATCATCAAGGCCCAGTTTCCCGAGGTCCATTCCAAAATGAAGGCCTCTTTCAGCCAACACCTGCTCGATTTCGCTGAGTGATTTCTGGCCAAAATTTCTGAATTTCATCAGGTCTTCCTGCTCGTATTGCACAAGCTCGCTGAGTGAGTTGATCTTGGCAGCTTTCAGGCAGTTGAAGGCACGCACGGAAAGATCGAGATCTTCCAGTGGCGTTTTCAGGATCTTGCGTAATTGAAGTACCTGCTCATCAACCACATCTTCTTTCTTATCTTCTTTACTGTCGAAAGTAATGTTCTCGTCAGTGATGATCATCAGGTGCTGTATCAATATGCGGGAAGCCTGCTTAACAGCCTCTTCGGGATGAATAGTCCCGTCAGTAGCAACATCAAGTATCAGCTTTTCATAATCGGTTCTCTGCTCTACACGATAGTTTTCAATCGCGTACTTCACCATCTTGATAGGGGTGTGAATCGAGTCAATTGGAATATAACCAAATGGAGATTCCTTCAATTTGTTCTCTTCAGATGGAACATAACCACGGCCTCTGGCAATAGTTAATTCAACATCAAGCCTCGCTGAAGTATCAAGTGTGCAAATGGTGAGTTCAGGATTCATTACCTCAAAACTTTGAGTTCCTTCGCCAATCATCGCAGCTGTAAATTCAGTTTTGTTCTTAATGCTCAGCAAAACCTTTTCGCTGAAAACATCATGATCAACCCTCTTCCTGAAACGAACCTGCTTCAGGTTAAGAATGATTTCAGTTACATCCTCGGTTGCACCTTTGATAGTTGCAAACTCGTGATCAACGCCTTCGATCTTAATGCCGGTAATTGCATAACCTTCAAGGCTATTCAATAAAACACGACGAAGTGCATTGCCAATGGTTAAGCCGTAACCCGGCTCCAAAGGACGAAATTCAAACTGGCCTTCAAAATCAGTTGCTTTCTGTAAAACGATCTTGTCGGGCTTTTGAAAGTTTAATATGGCCATATTAAAACTTGGTTTTTTATTGTTTGCCCCAACCCTGCATGTAACAGGACCAGGAATTTTAAGTTACCAAACTGTATTACTGCTATTAAGCTTTTCTTGCGTCGCACCCTTGTACGTCCGCCAAAAAAATCAGCTGTTACTTGGAGTACAATTCCACGATCAGTTGCTCCTTGATATTCTCAGGAACACTTTCCCTTTCAGGATAGGTAATAAAAGTACCCTTGTTCTCCGTTGTATTCCAGTCAAGCCATGCAAATTTTGGATTCTTTCCGCGAATACCGCTGGTGATTGAACTGTTAGCGCCGGTCTTTTCTTTCAGGCCAACAATATCACCCGGCTTTAGCTGGAAAGATGGAATATTTACAACTTCACCATTTACAGTAATATGTTTGTGTGCAACCAACTGGCGCGCACCTGGGCGTGACGGAGCAATACCTAAACGGTATACAGTGTTGTCCAGTCTTGCTTCCAGTAATTTAATAAGGTTCTCACCGGTAACACCTTTTATACGTGCAGCTTCTTCAAAAGTGTTGCGGAACTGGCGCTCCAACACACCGTAAGTGTATTTAGCCTTTTGCTTTTCCTTTAACTGTAAAGCATATTCGCCTAAAGTCTTGCGCTTCTTAGCTGCGCCATGCTGACCGGGAGGATTGCTGTTCTTGTCTAACCACTTTCCGTTTCCAAGAATAGGCTCGCCAAATTTGCGGCTGATCTTGGTTTTTGGACCAATGTAACGTGCCATAATTTATATTATTTGATTTTTTTGTGTCGGTATGCAATCAGTAAAAATCTAAAATGAATCGCATACCCGGTTTATAAAAATTTTGAGGCTCCGCGATTG
>CALMNJ010000547.1 GCA_937868675.1 uncultured Bacteroidota bacterium
TCCTTAAACGCATTTTGGCGTTCATTTCTACCAGCAGCCCGCATTGCAGTTTCGGCGGCCGTACTGCCTGGATAATCAAAACTAAATGTTACTTCGGCATTTGGTATCTTTTCCGACAGAAGACTTTTGCATTGATGTTCTGGCAACATACATGGCTCTAATTCACTGTATAAACGAAGTATATTGTTTTTGTTAATTCCCTGTGACTCAATAAAATCAATTATTATTAGTTCTGCGTGTCTCTTGCCGCGTTCGCTTTCCCTAAGTATTATCAATAGGTTTCCTGAATCGTCAATATACTCACAGACAGCAATATTAGCATCATGCCAAATGTTTTTTTCTATTCGATAGTTTATTGCTAATTTACTTAAATCGTCAACACCATAGGCAATTTTCTTTAAACTGAATTCACCAGGTTTATCGTGGTTATAGAATCTTTTTAATATTCGTTCTATTTCCTCAACCGTCTTGCCCCTTAA
Organism: uncultured Bacteroidota bacterium; assembly: GCA_937868675.1. Classification (GTDB taxonomy): domain Bacteria; phylum Bacteroidota; class Bacteroidia; order B-17B0; family Aurantibacillaceae; genus Aurantibacillus. Next base: position 480 of record CALMNJ010000547.1, read on the forward strand.
TTGTGTAATCTCGGCATCACTCCTCTTAAGCAATTGAGTCATTGCCTTGGCACTTAATTTCTCAGATCCTTTTAATCCAATTAATAATTCTTCCAAAGCCGCATTCGCCGGCACAAAACAAGGCCTGCCTTCTATTTCAATCAGCATCAGGTTTTTGCCCTCCTGTGCGGCCTCAAGGGCCTCCGACCCCGATAGTCTAAAAGCCCTTACCATACCCGCCGCCATAAGCTGGTACATAATGGCCTGCCCGGCTCTGGCTATATCTTCGGCGCTGCCCTTGCCTTTAAGCGAGGCCAATTGTTCAATAACTTCCACCTGCAGGGCCAGCACCACCATGCCCCCGCCCAGCCTTTGCGCATTGTGCAGTGCAATGTAGCTTACTTTGGAAGCCTTTATTAAAGGTACCATGTTGCCAAAAATTAAGCCCTCTGATTTTGCCGCCACGCTGAGTATTTTGCCCGGCACACGCGCCAGAGCTGCGGAACCCGACAGCACAATATTACCCACCTCCAGCGCCACGTTGCTAAAGGTAAGCTTGTCGTGGGCCGCGAGGTCTTGGAGCCTCATAGCACCCGAAACCACAAAGGCCACATCGGCAGCCGCCAGGGCTATTTCGCCGGCCAGCATTAAAGCACTGGCGGGTGCGCCTATACCTGTAAGCGCAAGGCCTGCGGCAAGGAGTGCAAACGCAATGTAAGTGGCGTAGTAGCCGGCATCGTGCTCGGTGTGGGTAGCCACCTGATAGCTGCTGCCATCGGGCAACTCCACTACCATATATCCTTCGGCAAAATGCCCCGATTTATTAAGCAACTCAAAAAGCGCCTGCGGCGGCTGGGTTTGCCCCTGCTCAACATCCGCATCCTGCTTATAAGTGTCGTTGGGATTGGTTAAATCAAAAACATACCATGTATCGTCTTCCTTCCAATAATAAATATCAAGGGGTACGTGGCTTACATGAAGGTTTTTCCCCTCAGGGCTGTTATAGGTATAGTCTTTGGGGTAGTGCACGGCGCGCACCTGCTGCAGGCCGGGTTTGCCCTTAATTTTTTCGAAAGCTTTCATGCGCTGGCTAAAGGCTTTTGCATAGGTGGCCTGCTGCGTTTCGCGGTTGGTAATAAACACACCGCCGTTTTCTTCGTCGCGTTCGCGGGCTTTTTCGCCCGCCTCCTGCATTACCTCCGCCGCCCAGTCGGCATATCGCTGGGCATAATACATCAGCTGCTCATACACCTCTTCCCAGCTCGCGCCGCTTATGTTGTCGAGAAGATCTTCGTCGGGCTCACGAAGCGTAAACCCTTTAAAAAGTTTCCATAACGGACTGTGCTCTTTGTGAGCTGCTGTTATTTCTTCATCGAAAGCTGCATAAAAATCTTTTACCGCATTTTTAAAGGTGGTTTCGCGAGCTGCGTCAGACTGCGGACTGTCTGCCTTTTTAAGCGGTAAAAGAGCATAAGCGCTTACCACAAATTTGTTCCACGTCTCGTCGAGCCTGTTGGTAAATGGCACATCGTTTTTGAGGACTTCTTTCCAGGCTTTGCGCAGGGCGGTTACCTGGGCAATGGTGGTTTGTGCATCCAAAAAAGCATCTATTTTCCCTGGCACTTTTTCTTTATCAAAATCGCCGGGTAAAAAGAACTTCATGTATTTCTGGAAGGTATCCTCATTGCGGGGTTCGTCCTCGTTTCGTTTCATGCTGCCCAACTGCATTGAAAACATGAGTATAGCATTCTTCGGATCGAGGCTTTCGCCTTTTAAATGAACCCAGTGCTGGCGGGCATTGTTGGCGTGTTTTTCATTAATAAAATCAACTCCGGCAATAACACGGTCGTAAATAACCAAATCTTCCTTATTGTCGTTATTAAGATCAAGGCGCAGAGCTAAGTTATCGGTTTTATCGGCATTTTCTATCACGCTAAATGTGTAAGGCGGCGCTATTTTTAATACAAGACTCTGGTATGGCTTCGGCTTTTCGTTTTTGCTACCAGTAGTTTGTGCGGCGGCAACTTCCTGCTCATTAATATACATGAATGCGTAAAGCCGGGAGTATTTTTCCGAGCCCTCTATAGGCTCCAGTACCAAACGCATTTTGTCTTTATAAGCACCAAGTGTAAGATCAAGGGCCATTTTACTCAGTCCTTGCACCGGGCTGGCACCAGAAACGGTTTGGTTATATTTCGTTTTTTCGGCATTGAAATATGCCTTGGTGCTATAACCGGCAAAGTTGATGTTATACATAAGCTTATCACCTTCCTTCACGGGTGAGTCAATTGTCAGGTTATAGGCTGTCGTTTCTTCAGGCTGTTCACCCGGTGCGGGCGGACTGCTTAACAAGGTCTCCTTCAATAGGCCCGAAAGTTCCCATAAGTTACTTGTTATTCCATCTGTACGCTGAATGTGTTTTGTATTGAAATTATTGCCAACCAGATACTGGTTAAAAATTTGGGGCCTTATTTCTGTTTCGAAAATTTCGCCGGTGTCGTAACTTTTAAGGGTAAATAAAATACTATCGTATGGCCTTTCCATATCGGTATTGTGTTTACCGTGTTTGTTTTTTGGTGAAGCGGTTTTAAGCTTCATTATCATGAGCATGTCTTTGGTTTGATCGCCATTGCTATCAAAGCGTACATAAAGTCCCTTGATAATATCACCAACGGCATCGTGAAAGTTTCCCGGAATATCAGGTATGTAAGGAATACCAGAGTGTTTTTTACTCAATGGAATTCTGATGCTTGCGTAATCGGGGTAATTTATTGGCTCCTTATCCCTCAAAAACGATAAGCCGAAGGTGTGACGCTTGAATTTTTCTCCACCGGAATTCAAAATCTCAACGTGATCGAATAGCATATAAGTATTTACCTCATCGCCCGTTGAAAAAACGATGGCACCATCAGTAATGCTTACAGGAACAGGTGGCGCTGAAACACCTGCAAAAAAGAATGTATCATTAATAGGGTAATCTCCGTTTTTGGCATTAATCAAAAGCCTGTAACCCGAGTGTAAGTTTTTTTCGTTTTTTACCCCAAGGATAGTAATATAAAACAGGTCATCATCAAACATCACTTCGTATGCAGATTTGTAGTTTGCATAAGTCGCTTCTTCTTCAACTCCGGATTTTGCCATTCCGGCTTTTAAAACCTCAAGCTCGTTTTTAAGTATGTAGCCTTTATTCTTGCCTGCTTTGCAATATGCCCAGTCGTTGGACAACCATGTTATGGTGACGCTTTCGCCCGCCTGTAGAAAAGTCAGAGCCTTGCTTTCCTCCGAATTGTTCTGTAGGAGGATAGTTGTAACGGTAACTTTTGTAGTTATAGCCGATTTTAGTTTCACAAACCCCTCTTTTTTTGAAGGATCCTCCGCGTACGCGTCAAACAGCGAT
>CALMNJ010000548.1 GCA_937868675.1 uncultured Bacteroidota bacterium
CTTTTAAAATCGAATACCGGCAACAGGGATCATACAAGGACTTGCCTGGCCTTGAAAATACCCCAGCCATTAACAACGACATTATACCCGATGCAGCGCCCACCGATACTGCCAACACTACAAAAGAATGCCAACCACAAAAGCACTAACAATTAGCCTGCTGGCATTTGCCTGGCTTGTAGATTCTAACCTGAGCGCACAGGGCCCCTGCGATAGTTTGAGCAACCTGAGGCTGCTCATTAAAAAAAAAGAAACTGCGTATATAACCGAAACGAACCTCAACAAAAAAAACAAACTCTTTACGGAGTATAAAAAACTATCGGCCGAAGCCATTAACCAATCCCGTCGTTGCATACAAACCGCTCCACCCCCACCTGGCAGCGCGCGTGAGCTTGCCGATTATTACACACTCGGAAAACTTTATTATCAGTGCGGCGATTGCAACAATGCCAAATCCGTGTTTAATAAATGCCTGGCCAATTCCAATTGCGGAAGTATTAAACTGAGTGGCAGCAAAACCTACGCGCAGGTTATTGCAGGTGTGTTTTCAAAATGTATGCGACCGGGCTCCGATGCTTCTGAAATAAATGGCTATGGGTTGGAGTACCGTGGCAAAGGTGGCGTATTTGTACAAAATCTGTTTAAACAAACCCAACCAGAGCTTATTAATGAGGGGCCGCTTACGGTTGACGAAATCGAAAAAATATCTCTGCGTAAATTAAGCCCCGGTACCCAGGCCGATTCGGCACTGGCCCGCGAGCTGAGCGGCAACCCCGAATTCATTCAGAATCCACCCTTCCTTTTTTTGAAAAACTCAGAAAATTTCACGCCGGTTGCCCTGCGGCAGGAAAAAAACATTGACGTTTCAGGAACAAGTTACGGCGACGATATAACACTTAAGAGCCACGCCACCTTTGTAAACCTTATTTACGAAGGCCTGCATCAGGATTATTTCGACCGTTTCGATTCGGCCGGAAGCCCGATAACCGTTTATCTTATTGGCGGGCCGTACACCACAGAAGGGCTTGCCGATTATTTAAAATTCTGTAACACCATTCACCACAGGGCTCATAAACGTGTAGCCTATTATATGCCGGCCGACAATAGTGTGGTGGCATGGGCAAGCTCGGGCGGTGGCACCATTGCTCACGAGTTGGTGCATGCCCTCATTGCAAACGACTTTACCGAAGCCCCAGAATGGCTCAACGAGGGCCTCGCAAGCCTTTATGAGGAAGCCGAAAATGGTAAACCCAAAAACAATTACCGCCTCATTTTTATTCAACAGGCACTTGAAAATTACAATGCCTGCATTAAATGGACCGATTTACTGACCTCTGAAAAGTATCAGGGGGCAAGCGATGTCAACTACAATTTGCTGTGTGCCTACAGTAGGTACTTTTGTAAATTTATTTACGACCGTTATGGTAAACAACAGCTTATAAAACTATATAAGCAACTGCGAAGCGCCTCTGGCCAGCCAGCCAGCGAACAGGCTGTTACTATTATGAACCTTACCGGAAAAACAGAACCGGTTTTACAAAAGGAGTGGCAGGAGTATTTTATGGCTGAATCCGTGCCTGGCAAATGGTACAAAATGACCAATGAGGTTAACGCCAGCCTGAGCCGCGACCACCGCTTTGTGTTTAGCACTTCGGGCATTAAAACAAATAAAGCCCCGCAGGCGGCCGATAACAATAACAGTGCAGGCGGTGAGCAAATACAGCAGGAACAGAGGGAGTTGATGCCCCCAATGAATATTTATCAAAGCAGCGGACAAAGCAATATGCAGCCAACACAATCAGCCCCCGTGCAAAAAGCTACGTGGAAGGAGCGACGTAAACAACGCCGCGCCGAACGAATCAGAAAACGCCAACATCCTGAAATGCAGCAGTAAGCAAACCAGCTAACAAGTGGGTGTCGGGTTTTTTCATTTCAGTTCCACGATGCCAGCTTCATTATGCACGGTAACTCACCTTCTTATTTTAAAAAAACAACGCAAAAAGTAACAAAAGTCACTGCCGGTCAACAAACTAATGATGAACTTTGTGTCAAAATACAGATGGACACGTTTTCGGTTATTATTTTTGCAGTTGTGATGCTGCACCTGCTGGCTGGTTTTGGTTATGCCCTTTACAAAATAAACGGCAAGCAAAAACCAAAACGTTGAACCAGAGTGCAGGTTTAACCATCCTGAAAGGGCTATATGCGTAGGTTTTAGGAGCATGGCACTAAGCCTGCAAAGCCGGCCATGTTTACCCGGAGGCATTGACACTCAGGGAATCATTTCACAACACTAACCTCAAATTGTGAATCCTGTAATCAATTCCTTAACTTTACTTTAAACGTATTAATTCTTACAACCCATGCAAAAAAAAGAAAGACAGGCCGTGGTCATCATCCATGGCATTGGCGAACAAAGGCCAACCGTTACCCTCCGCGAATTTGTTGAATCGGTTGCCGAACATCTTAAATCCGAAGGCAAGCTCAGTAACAGCGATGTGGTTTTTTGGGACAAACCCGATCCCGTTTCGGGCAATTACGAAACACGTAAAATGACCATGCGCCACATTGGCGCACAACCCACCACCGACTTTTATGAATTTTACTGGGCCCACCACATGCGCAACACCTCATACAAACACATGGGCGACTGGATAAAAAATGTGGTGTTCCGAATGCCGCACCGGGTTTCGCCCCGGCTCAGGCCCGTGTTCTTTTTTCTCTGGGGCCTCACACTGGCCGCACTTGCCGTTATTGCCTTCATGACCTTTAACAGCGGGCTCGACACCACTAAAAAATGGCTCACCAATATTGCCACCGGCACAGCGGCTACCCTGGTAATCGGAATTTTTACCAACGCCATTTATAACTATCTGGGCGATGCTGCGCGCTACTTCGACCCCTCGCCCGAAAACATTGACGAGCGCATGCACATTCGTAAAGAAGGCATTGAGCTACTGCGCAACCTGCACAATACCGGTGGCTATAACCGTATTATTATTGTAGGTCATAGTTTGGGCGGAGTGATTGCCTATGATCTCGTTAAATTTTTATGGAGCGAATATTATAAAACCCTCGAACCTGGTAAAGCCGCCGATGCCCTGAGTGCGTTGGGCGAAACAGAATTAAACAACAGGTCCATGCTACCGCAGCGTGCGGCGCTTCAAAACAACGATAGCGAAAACTGGCTGAGCAATTACCGCAATGCCCAGTTGCAGGGCTTTAATTATTTAAATGCCATTGGCAACAAATGGCTCATCAGCGATCTGCTCACCATCGGAACGCCCCTGGCCCATGCCGGCCACCTGTTTGTGTACCGTAATGACCTGTTTCAAAAATTAAAAAACAAACGCGAGTACCCTACCTGCCCGCCCACGATTGAACCACCCGATGATGATTTTGTGCTGAGCAACGACATACAATTAAATGAAAGCGGGGCCACAAACAAACTGAACTATTACACACACTCCTCGCCCTTTGCCGCGACGCGTTGGACCAACATTTATTACAGTTCCGATTTTATTGGCGGCCCACTGAAAGGCCTGTTTGGAAAAGGCATAAAGGATATTCGCCGCGAGTGGAAGGGCGAACCCGGCATTTTTCCGGGCACCCACACGCGCTATTGGGAAATGAATAACACACACAGTGTGATCAACGACATTTGCCAGGTACTCAAAAGACCAAAGCAGGAATGAGTGTATGAGAGCAGCGGTGGTAAACTGTTGCGGCCATTTTTATTTTGTACTATAGTTTAGTATAGCAATCTTGAAAAAATATTTACTCCTTTTAATCTTAATAGCCAGCCAGCACTGCCAATCGCAGGCATGGCAGTGGGGTAAAGCCGAGCCTCTGATGGCCGAGGGTTACGGAGTGTGCAACGACCCAGCAGGTAACGCTTACCTTACCGGTCAGGCTTCAAGTTCAGCCATTATTGGTTCCAGCACCGTAAATCCTGGTATTATACTGATAAAGTACGATCCGAACGGCAACCTGCTTTGGCTCAAAAATTTTGCATGCCAGATGGGGGCTTATGGCTTTGACATTTGCTGCGATAAAAACGGAAACGTGTTTCTGGCAGGAGCGTATGGCTCTTCCATAACAATTGGGTCAAACACTTATACAACTGCCGGGGCAGGCGCTATACTCATTAAACTAAACAGCTCAGGAACCATTCTTTGGAGCAATGTTTACAATGGCTCGCCGAGCGCAAGCGGAAGTGGAGTGAGTACCGATCCGGCAGGCATTTACTTTTTTACGTTTAAAGGCAATTCCCAAACCCGCACCATAAAAGTGATAAAAGCGGCGAACTAAGCGGATTAAATTTTGCTTTCTGTGTCAGGGTTAATTACACTTAGGGGCGTGTGTTTCGCCCGCACGTTTAACATAGCCCAGGGTCATGTCGGGTAGCAGCGTTGGTGCAAATGCATAGCGCAAGGTATCGAAACCTTAATAATTACGCCAAAGCTTAAATTATTTTTTGCAAAACAAAAACTGCTTTAAGCATGATGGTTTTTTTGTAAAGAAATTTATTAGTTTTTAGGTGCCGGGCGCGCTTTTGCTGCAAGCCGGTTTGTGCTTTGCGGTTTTCTGAGTCTGTTAAAGCCTGGGCGCCCCAGCCCGCCACTGCCCGGCAAGCCCTTGACATTAGCTCTGAAATTATTTAGATTTGATTATCCATTACAATCCGGTACGCTTTTACATTTAACCGTATTTAAATGGCTACAAATAATTGTAATTAATTACAAATGGAAAAAGGCGCTTAGGCGGGAGTTAGGCGTAATTATATGGACACCGAAACAAAGAATGAAATAATAGGCAGACTTTGGCTTTGGTCTGAGGCAGTTTCCAAGACGAAACATCTTTTGGAAATGTCATTCCGAACCAATGAAGGCAAACAAGAATCGTTTCGACTTCAAGAGCAAGAAACGTATGCCATCAAATTAAAGGAGTTTGCCAAACAACAACCAGACTACCGAAATGACATAGTATTTCCTTCGCATCGCAAAAAATTTGATGAAATTTATCCCCGTGCTTTTCCAACATGGCTTGAATGTTGTGCGATACATGACGCCTTTGTTGAATTGGCCATCGTTTATTTCTGTCAACTGTTTAACTCTGGCTATAGTCAACACGGCGAAACTGCCAAGAGTGATAAGAGTTTTAGAGATGAACATTTAATAAAGGTTCTTAATAAGGTCTTCTTGACACCCACAGAAATGACACAATTTGAATCACTTAAGAAGACACTCACTTCGGCTCGGGACAAAGTGATTGGTCATTCAGATGGGGACGCTTATAAAATTACTCATTCAAGCCCAGTTTCTGTTTTACGTGGCCCTAACATTAGTTGGCGTGAAATTGATTTTGAGTTTTGGTATTCGTTTTTAGACAAAATGGTAACGGCCATTCATAATTATTCAAACCTCTTGAAACTACAGACCTAAATTTGGTCGAGCAGTTTAGACAGAGAAATGCCTAAAGCTTCTGCAACTTCAAGTAAAGTAAAAAGTGTTGGGTTGACTTTGCCGTTTTCCAATTTTTCAATGGCTTGACGGTCTTTGTTACAAGCACGGGCAAGGTCGGACTGGCTCCAGCCCTTTTGTTCACGTAGTTCGACAATGCGCTGACCTATTTTCTTTTTTAATTTGTCCCGAGTCATAAAACAAATGTCAATTAATTCGCTGACAAAAATGTCATACAAAAAGTTGACAATTTGAAAATTCGACTTATATTTGTCATATAATAATATGACAAATGGAAATGAATCAAATATCACAAGACAGGACGGCAGCAATAAACGAGCATCTTACAGACTTGCTATTTTTTGCTCCACCCAAAGACTTACGCAAAAGTCTGTTTTCAGTTTTCTTTAGTTGCTTAACTCAAAAAGACTTTGTTGCATCGGACAATTTTACGGAAATAGCATCGGACTTTTTCTTTTTAATAAATTTCCTTCAAGACATTGAGGACGAAATGGACGAGAAAACTACGCCTAACCGCAAGCAAGCGTAATTTTTTGCGTGTTAGGTGCTAAATGTTTAAGTTTGGATTAGCAAAAAACTAACGCCTGCTTGCCAGCCGTTATGCGTAATACATGAGGACAGCAACCATTTTAGCACTTCTGGCGATTAGCCTTTTTCGTTCCCTTAGCGGACAAACGACATATCCCTTTAGTATACGTCAGACGATACATGGACAGGTGTTTATCGAAACCGCTCCTATAGACCCTTTACTGAAGTTGAAAAACGTGACTTCAACAATAGATTCAACTTATTTCATAAAATGTGTGGACTATCAATCCTCATCGACCTCTTTGTTAATTAGCGGGCCGCCAACTTATATAAATAATTATCTCGATTCTTTAAGTTATTCAGCTGAATACCGCACTAATCACAGGATGTCTTCGTTATTTAATTTTCCCATCACGATGGGACGAGAAATAAGAAAAGTAAATAACAGGGAATATGAGCTAATCGACCTACTTGGAAACGCGCCCGCACCACTTAAAACAGACGCATCACATATCGCTATCTTAAAGTACAATCGAAAAGGACAACTGGTTCTAATCCAAGAGCAATATCTAAAATATAATACTGCCGGTGATAACGCAAACTTTAGCTGGCGATACAAGTACAATCGAAATAAGATCAAACAAATTTCAGTCGATAATATTAATGTAATATTTGAATACGGCCGCACGGGAAAATTAGTTTCAGTAATCCACTTTATTGGAAAGAAAATTCCTGAGACCCCTTACGTCAGCGAAGACAGCCTATTGTCCTTTTACAACCGTAAAGCAAAACCGACTGAAATCCAGACCTTATTGAGCACAAGCAATTTTGCAGTTCAACAACTAGTATACTTCGGTTATTCATCAGGCAAGCTGACCCAGATCCTATCTTATCATGCAAAGGCAGGGATCGGCATACAAAAAGGAACGGTCGCGTACGATACTTTGAATAGAATTTCGTCCGTCATAGAGGACGGGCTAATCTTGGCCTACAATTATGACAGCGTTAATAATCGACTTTTGAAGAGGAAGGAAATATTTGATGAACGCTGCTCGAGTAAGCCGTGTCCGCAATGGGTGACAATAGATACATATCTTTATGATGACCATGGGAAAGTGATTCAAATCGATAACGAAAGTTTTCAAGAGTATTATGAGAGACGTGAGAAGAAGCGCGGGTACTTAAGACAGGGACAAGGCAGACACTTCGTATATAAGCGACAATAATGTACTACGCATAACACACGCTGTGGCGGCCAGCCGGACTCTCGTATGCAAAGGCAAAATCTTTTGCCTGCTCCGCAGACCGTTTTTCGTTTTTTGCCTTTGCTCATTTTATTGTAACTTCACGGCGGACCCTGGAGCTTTTGGCAACCGGTTTTGATTTCGGAATCGGCCGGCGCCAAGCGCGAAACCGTTAGGCGTCATTATAAGAACGACAGTGATAAATTTTAAATTAAGAGAGTTAGATAAGATAGAACCTTGGGGACAAGAACCTGAATTGTCATTGCATTGGTTTGGCCTGACAGACGGTGACCTATGGTTAACATTCGGAAACCAGACCATTTATGAATATTCGAAAGAAGCTATTGACTATTGGGGTAATAAGCCAACACCATACAATGATTACCAGTTATCGAGATTTATTGAAGACTTCACTGGGCTTTTTGACAAAATACGAGAGTCAATTCCAGAAGAGTTTTACGACCTGACAAAAGATTTAAAGAAGTTCCAATCTGACACAAAAAAGTGGCTTGAAATTAACGACACAGACGAGGACAACTACAGCGATTTTTATTTTGAAGAATATGATAAATTAATTTCGTGGACATACCAAAGAACTTTTGACTCAGCACATTTAATTGGCGGACCTTGGCTTTCGTTCTTCCGAAGAAATGATAAAATAAGAACT
>CALMNJ010000549.1 GCA_937868675.1 uncultured Bacteroidota bacterium
TTACTTTGTCGCCCACTTTTTTGTGCCACTTCGCAATCACCCCTTCTGTCATGGTGTCGCTCAGTTTGGGCATTCTTACTATCTCAGCCATTTTTTATTTAAAGATTTATAATTTTTGATACGGGAAGCAAATGTACCTGTGTCTGTCTCAAAATTCTTTTATTTGGGCGCCCCCTCTGGGTCGGGCTGCTCCGGGCTCCGTTTCACTGCGGCCTCCTCGGCCCGCTGGTAAAGGCAGGCGGGCCTGCGGTGGCTAAACCCTTTGCATCCCTGGCGCAATTTTCGTACATAAAAAATATTCATTCTATATCAACTATGTAGCAGCTACCGTCCAAACGCCTTGTGTCCTGAAATCCCGGTTCCAAATATGTTATTCAATAATAAACGGGTAACCCGGCTCCGAATAAACGTCGTGGTAAAGCTCCGAGGCATCAGGGTAGGGGCTTTCCTCGGCAAACTGTACCGATTCATTTACCATAAGCTTTACTTTCTCTTCCATGGCCTCAACACCCGCATCGTCTATCCAGCCATTTTTTTTCAAGGTGGCAATCACTTTATCTATTGGATCTTTTTCCTGGTACGTTTTTACTTCGTCTTTAGTCCGGTAAGTTTGTGCATCGCTCATGCTGTGCCCCTTGTAGCGATACGTTTTCATTTCAAGAAAGGTAGGTCCATCGCCACGCCGTGCTCTGGCCACTGCCTCTTCAATGGCATCATGCACCGCCTCAACAGTAAGTCCGTCAACCGGTTTGCTTGGCATATCGTAGGCCAGGCCTAATTTCCAAAGGTCGTGCACATTGCTGGTACGTTCTACCGAAGTTCCCATAGCGTACATGTTGTTTTCAACAATAAATACAACGGGCAGTTTCCAGGTCATTGCCATGTTAAATGCTTCGTGCAACGCTCCCTGACGCACCGCGCCATCGCCCATCGAGCAAACGCATACATTCCCGGTACCCATGTATTTTTCGGCAAACGCAATTCCGGCACCCAATGGCACTTGACCGCCAACAATTCCATGTCCACCCATAAAGTTATGTTCTTTACTGAAGATGTGCATACTGCCACCCTTGCCTTTACTGCAGCCTGTAATTTTGGCGTACATTTCGGCCATCACGTATTTTGGATGGAGGCCCAGGCCAATGGGATGCGCGTGGTCGCGGTAAGCGGTGATGTGTTTGTCGCTTGGGCGGGTGGCACTTACCGTGCCTGCAACAATAGCCTCCTGGCCAATATAGAGATGACAAAACCCCTTTATTTTTTGTTGAACGTAAACCTGCCCGGTCTTTTCTTCAAACCTGCGCATGAGTAGCATGGATTCGTACCATTTAAGATACTGCTCTTTGGTGAATTTCAGCTTTTTATCAGCCACTGTTTTGGTTGCTGCCATATGAGATAAAGCACAAAAATAGCAGAAAAATGCATACTAATTAAATATCCGGAACGGTGTGTAAGATGCTCGTAACGGAGGTTAATTTATTACGTGCAATTCACAAGTTCTTCTATAACCAGTGCCAGCCTGATCTTTATCAAAGGAATGTTAAACATTCTGTTTGCACAGGGTAAACACCTAATTTTGTGGCATGATTACAATACGTGTAGGTGGCGTACCTGAGCATTTTAATCTCGCCTGGCATTTGGCCATCGAAAATGGAATTTTTGAACAAAACGGAATTAAGATAGAGTGGGTGGATGTACCCGGAGGTACCGGCGCCATGTGTAAGGCTCTGAGGGAGGGTGAGTTGGATGTTGCCATCGCGCTCACCGAGGGAATGATAAAAGACATCATGCAGGGCAATCCTTCAAAAATGGTTCAGTTTTATGTGAACTCACCGCTGCGGTGGGGCATATTTGTGAATGCACAAAGTAAGTATAAAACAACGGGCGACATGCCCGGATTAAAATACGCCATTAGTCGTTTTGGATCCGGCTCTCATTTAATGGCTAAAGTAAATGCCAGTAATCTGGGAATGGAAATTT
>CALMNJ010000550.1 GCA_937868675.1 uncultured Bacteroidota bacterium
TTTACAGCGGTGGTAAATTTTCCATCTTCGCCAATGGTACTTGTATAAATATCCTGTTCGCGGATGCCGCCACGCACCACAATGCCTCTGATAAAATAAAGCGTTTTTCCGTCGCTGCTGAAACATGGTTGGGTTTCCCAGTTACTGCTGTTTACAGCCGGCCCTGCATTGCGTGGCTTGGTCCAGCGACCACCAATTTTTTGCGAGTAAAAAATATCGCAACTTCCGTAGCCTTTGCGGTCGGGCGCACCATAGTTTCCGGTTTCATCAGAGCAGGAAGCAAAAAACATAATAGTTCCGTCCACCGAAATGGAAGGAGCGCCCTCGTTGCCATAACTGTTTATTTCCTTTACCGGTAAGGCGGGCTGCCAAACGCCATCGGCCGATTTGGTGCTGAAGAAAAAATCCTCATTACGCATTTCGGGCATTTCGGGAAAAGGAATATCGCGTGTAAAATACAGCTGACGGCCATCGCCGGTAATGGTGGCAAAATACTCGTTGGTTTCGGTATTTACCCCGGGCCCTACGTTAACCGGGTTGAAAGGCTTTGGATTTTTGAGCGCGTTGGAGCCAAAAGTAGCATTAAGCAAGTAGCGCTGAGCCTGCTCTTTTGTGTTGGGATTGATGCGTTCGAATTTCAAAAAATTTTCGAGGTTAATTTTAGCATCGTCGTACTGCCCCGTGGTGAGGTATGAAAGTGCGACGAAATAAAACGCATTGGGGAAAAATTTCGGATTGATCTCGATGGCTCTCTTAAAATACTTAATGGCCTCGGCGTGCCGGTTGGTTACCTGATACAGGTTGGCCAATCCCAGGGCAGCCTCTACAAAATTATTGTCTTCCTCAAGAGCTTTCAGCAGATATTTTTCTGACTGGGCATCGCGTTTGGTTTCAAAGGCCGCTTTGCCTTCTTCGAGGTATTTTATGGCTTTTTTGTTGGTGCTGGTGTATTTCGGCCCCACACCATCGGGCTGCGCGAGACTCACCGAAAAACACAGGAACGCAAAGCAAACGAGTAGTTTAAATTTCATATTCACAAGGATGCCAAAAAAGGCTTGATTGTATAAAGATAATTTTTTAAAAGGTTACAAGCCTCATGCCATAAGCAACATTACTTTATTCCGATCCAGGATTTGATCGTTGTTTTTTGCCGGTCGCTTGTGTTTTCCATCAAGCTAAGTTTGTTTTGACGGGTGGTTTTAACCTTTTTTGCATCAGCTTTCAAAACTTTAATCTTTCTCAGCCCAGGTATCCAGCTTTTGCGGCGTACTTCCACCTGAATTTTGCTACCTGGCCCCATGCTGGCGTAAAACTCCGAAATGGTTTCCTTCAGGGTTTCTACCTTTATTTGTTTACCGTTTACGCTCAGTAACTCATCGTTTTTTTTGTAGCCAAGCTCCCTGCCTATTTCGTCCAGATTCTTAACACTCATCACAAACAAGCGGCCGGTTGATTGGTTAAGTCCCAGTTCGGGACTGCCAAGCGAGTATTCATAACTTACTTTTTCCTTCACAAAACTAATGCCGATTCGCGCAAAAATATCTTCCATGGGCAATGGCTCGCCGCCACCAACATGTTTCCTTAAAAATGTTCCAATTTCAGGATACGTCAGTTTTTCGATATCATTAAACAGTTCTTCATCGTTAAACGACTTGTTTTTGCCGTACTTTTTAGCGAGGTCCTTCATCAGGTTTTGGGTGCCGTAGGCGCCGCCGCTCAGGTCGCGAAGCATAATATCAAGACACATGCCAATAAGGGCTCCTTTTTCATAAACATTGTTGTACTGGGTATGTATTTTGGGTTCCAGCACATGACGGCTCATATACGTAAAGCTCATGGTGTCGTTAAATAACGTGAGGCTGTTGTTGTACTTCTGCATCATTACATTTACCAGGTCGTCAATCGTAATAATGCCCGCTTTAGCCTGAGCATGGTGTGCGGCATACTCGGTCATACCTTCATAAAGCCACAGGTGCTCACTCATGCGGGGTTTGTTAAAGTCGAAATTGCCTATTTCTTCGGCATGAATGGTGAGCGGTGTTACAATGTGAAAAAACTCATGTGCCGCCACATCCCGCAGTTGCTGCTTTAAAAAGGTGCTGTCCACTTCGGGCATTACATAAAAGGAAGAGTAAGAGTGCTCCAGCGCGCCATTGGAGCCCGAAAGGGTTGGCTGGCTGTTGAAATAAAACAGGAAGGCATATTTATCAACGGGCAGTGCGCCTCCAAGGTAATCGCGCTGGGCGTATAATACCTCCTTTAATGTGGCGGCAATAAAACCGGCTGTCAGTTTTCGGTTGGGTGAATAACACGACACCAATACCCTTGTGTTAGCCACGTTTACCGTGGCGGTGTCGGGTTTAAAGTAAAGGATGGGAGAGTCGGCCAGATCGTGATAATCGAATACGCTTATCACATCCTTGTTTGCTCCAAGTTGAATATCCTCAAGTCCGGTTGATGGGTAAAATCCATCGGGTTTTTGGAATTCCAATATGAACTTTCGGCTGCTTAAACCACCAAAGTAGCCAAAGAGTCCAAAGGTGTTAAGTGCAAAGTTTTTTCCGGCCTCAAAATTGGTGCCTGCGGGCTCAAAAATAATTTTATTGCTTGTGCCCGGAAGGCCGCATTTATCGAAGGTATCGTCTACATCGTAAGTAATGGATGCGAGCTTAGAAGCATGCGAAAGCCTGTAGGTATTCTGGTCCATTTTTTTCACTTCAATTTTGGCACCATCTTTCCCCGTGGCCTTGAAGTTTGAAACAAAACGCCCGAAATTATACACTTCGTAAGTGCCCGGCACCATGGCAGGGAATATAAAATCAACTTCGTCTGTTTCGATATCAGGCGGCACCAGATTCACCGTAAGGCGGTCGTTTTTTACATTGGTAAGGTCAACACTGTAGCGATAATCACCATTGGCAAACCCTGCTTCAGAAAAGAAAAGCGATAAAATAAAAGAGGCAAATAAGGTAAAACGCATATTATTTAATAACGAGTTTAAAGTTTTTCCAGCGGTACCTAAACCAAAACACCGCAAAGGTAACAGCGGCCATAATGGCCCACATGATAAATTCGGCATCGGCACTGGCACTGGCGGTATCAAACAGGGCATAGGTTTTTATTACCGAATTTTTATCGTTTATGAGCAGGCTGCTTACGGCGTTGTTGGCCACATGAAGGCCAATGGCCAGTTCAAGCCCCTCATCAAGCAGGGTAATAAAGCCCATAAAAAACCCGAAACTGGTGTAATACGAGAGCATAATGGGCCAGCCATACTGATCTACCTCGGGATTGCCAAGGTGTGCGCAGCCAAACAGTACCGAGGTAAGCAGCAGTGGCACAATCCCGTTTTTAAACCACAGTGCGAGGCCCTGAATAAAATACCCGCGAAACATGAGCTCTTCGGTAAAAGATTGCAAAGGAATAAGTGTAGCCGCCAGTAACAAGGATATCAAAAAGCCCGTGGGCCTGAAACTAAAGGTGTACTCGGCAGGGCTCAGTGCCACACCTATAAACGTAACAATAACAATTAGCAGCCCCCATACACCAAAGGCGAAAAAAAAGCGGCGGAACCGGAAGCGATCGTAGCCCGTAATAACCGATAAAAATTGTTTGCGGTGAATGTAGCGTATGCCGGTGTAAAGCCCCAACAAGGCAAAAGCAAACATCAGCAGTTCAAGCAACAGCACAAGGTTACGGTCAATGCCCAGGGCCGTGTAATCAAACAGAAGCTTTTCGTTGGTTTTAATATCGCTGATTGAATAGCCATTTTTTTCGAGCAGGCTCATAAGGGGGCTCATACACAAAAGTTGAAAGCCCACATAACCCATGGCGGCCAGTAAAAAGGTGAAAGCATACATCCATACCTGATTTTGACCATGGAGGCGGCCCGATATAAGGTACAGATTGTTGAACGGGAGCTTTATTTCGGGGCGGGATTCTTGGTCCTGTATGATCTCTGTCACTTTAAAGCTGTCTGGTTTAACGTAGTTTTACAAGGTTAAATGTATCAATTTTTTAGCTTTGTACCAGCCTCAAACTTTATAAAAAACATGACTACATCTTTATATATTATCAATAAACCATTACGCAAAATACCAGCCTTTAGCGCGCTGGCTGCAAGCCTTGTTCTGGCCGGGTGTGGCAGTGGCCCCGAAACCAAAACCTATTATACCGAACAGGATCTTGGCAAAGCCCTGTTTTTTGATCCCATCCTGTCGCGCGACAGCACCGTGAGCTGTGCCAGTTGCCACAAGCCCGATTATGCCTTTGCCGACAATGCCACTGTGAGTACCGGCGTTAAAGGGCGCAAAGGCGGACGCAATGCTCCGGGGGTGATGAACCTGGCCAACCACAACTTTTATTTTTGGGATGGGCGGGCCGAAACGCTCGAGCAACAAGCCCTGGGCCCCATCGAAAACCCTGTGGAAATGGATTTGCCTGTTTCGGTGGCGGTGCGCCGGCTAAAACACAGTCCGGTTTACAACCCGTCTTTTGTGCAGGTATATGGCAAAGCGCCTTCGCAGGAATTATTGGGCACAGCCATTGCCGCCTACGAAAACAGCCTCGAAACCTCAGGCACTGCGTTTGACCGCTATATGAATGGAAAAGATACCACGGCCATGAGCGCATCCGCCTTGAGGGGTCTTGACATTTTTAATAATAAAGGCCGCTGCTTTGATTGTCATTTTGGTTCCGACTTTAACGGCAGCGACAAGTT
>CALMNJ010000551.1 GCA_937868675.1 uncultured Bacteroidota bacterium
TTACCCAATACCTTCAAAAAGCTCTTAATCCTTAAACAGCAGAGTTATTATAACAATGAAATTTTAATTGAAAAACGCAGCATTATGATAAAATTAAAAAATACGAGTCCGGCCCATATTATAGATATACCCCCCGCGCAGTTGCTTGTAGATTTAAAAGCCAACTTGCAAACAGCCATTGAGTTGGAGCATTCAACAATTCCGCCCTACCTTACAGCCAATTTCACACTCTTTAGCACATCGGGAGCAAATTCCGAAGTATCAAAAATCATTGGCTCGGTTCTGGGCGAAGAAATGCTCCACATGACCATAGCCTGCAATGTGCTTAACGCCATTGGCGGATGTCCGGTTATTAATAAACCTGGATTTATACCCACCTATCCAGGGAATTTGCCTGGAGCTGTGGACGGTAGCCTTACTGTGGGTCTCGAAAAATTTTCGCTAAATCTCGTAAAAAACGTGTTTATGGAAATTGAGGAGCCTGAAAATCCGATAAATATTCCCAGCGACGTTCAATCTTATTCCGAAGGCCAAACCATAGGCGAATTTTACAACGGCATCATAACTCTTATGACGACCCTTGAACAAAACGCGCAATCGCAGAAACCGCCCCAAACCATATTTACCGGTAATCCTGCCAACCAGGTAACCTTTCCGGAGTATTATCCGGCCAATGTTCTTTTCCCGGTTACAGACTTGGCGAGTGCTACGAATGCCATCAATATAATTATTGACCAGGGTGAGGGCAGCTCCACCGACCCCTTTGTTGAACCAGGCGATTCAGGCCAGGGAGCCGAGCCCGCTCACTATTACCGCTTTGAGCAAATAGTGCTGGGCAAAACCCTGGTGCAGCAAGCCAACGGCTCATACGCGTTCAACGGCCCTCCGATCCCATTTGATCCGACACAGGTTATTAATATGTGGCCCAACCCAACAATGAGTGAGTTCCCAAAGGGCACACTCGCCTATGAAAATTGCAGGTTGTTTAACTACAATTACACTAGCCTTCTTAATAGCTTACACGATACCTTTAACGGACAACCTCAAAATATAAGCACAGCGCTTGGTGTGATGTTTTCCTTAAGGCTTTATGCTGTAAAATTATTAGCTCAACCCCACCCATTGCATCCTGGTTTCATGGCGGGGCCTAGCTTTGAATACCAACCAACACTTTAACTCATTTATTATGACCTTTCATTCCTCAGAACTGGTGGTGAAGATATCCACCAGTAATATGATGCGTTCATTTGATTTTTACACCAAAATCCTAAGCTTCAAGCCTGACCCTAAATGGACGCTGAACCACGGTGGTAATTTTGGCAATACATCCTACATGCAACTTAATTTTGAAATAGAAGGAAAGAAGGCCTTTGCTTTAGGATTGTATAAAGACATCAACGCACCTTATCACCCAAAACCGCAAACCGGCACCGTACCCAGCTTTATTGTAAGCGATATTAAAGCCACCCTGCATTACCTGCAAAGCCAGCATGTGGTCATTGATAACAATGGAACACCCGGCCATTACATCATTAAAAATGTATCTGACAGCGGTCACGAAGATCAGTTTTTCTTTTTCCGCGACCCGGATAACAATTCTCTGGTGATAAGACAAAACATGAACTAGAGACGTCGTAAAAAACAACCAGTATGAAAAAAACAAACTTACCGCCAGGCGGTACCATTACCACACGCGAGGAATTGATTTACGCCCTGTGCGAAGCCGCAGAGGTAGAACACGGCCTTACCTGCGCCTACCTGTTTACAGCGTTTTCAATGAAAAAATTTCTGGACGAAGGCATTGATGAAATTCAGCAGGATAAAATCAGAAACTGGAAGTCGGTGATACTGCGTGTAGCCCATCAGGAAATGGAACATCTGGGTTTGGTTTGCAACATGCTGAATGCCATTGGCGGCCCGCAACACTTTGACCGGCCAAACCTGCCACAGTCAAAAGAATACTACCAAACCGCGGTGGACATGCAGTTATCGAAATTTTCGCTCGAAACCATGGCGGCCTACATGGCGTTTGAAAAACCGGATATCACCCCGCTTGACAACTATAACCTTCAGCTCGATCAGATTGTTCCAACACCCATTGTGATTCACAACGGACACACTGTGCAGGAACTTTACGAAGCCATATTAAACGGATTCATTTACCTCGACCACCATTTAAGCGATAAATTGTTTATTGGCAATCCGCAATCACAAGTAGATGGAGACACCCTGGGTATCAGTTTTTCAAATAAAGAATATGGCGTAACCCTTACCAGCGTCACCAATCTCGATTCCGCGAAGAAAGCCATCAAACGTATTATTGAACAGGGCGAAGGCGTGATTCTAACAGGCGATAAGGTACTCGGGCAAAACAAAGCCCTCACCGACCTCTACCGTC
>CALMNJ010000552.1 GCA_937868675.1 uncultured Bacteroidota bacterium
GAAACAACGGCTCGCTGGTAAGTGCCAAATCCATTGGTGGGACTACTAACACCGATTACCCGAGGAGCCTGGAAGTGCTTAATAACAGGCTTGCACTTGTTGGCGCCATTACTTCGGGCAGCGCCGCTATTAACATGAATGGATTAAACGCCTCACCGGCAGTGAACCTATACAGCAATGCCAATTTAAATAAGGATGGCTTTGTTGCAATTTATGATACCACCGCATTAACCTGTCAATGGGCGCGCTCGCTGGGGAGTTCTACAGCCAATGATGAAGTGTGGGGCGCTCATCTGGATAATAACGGTAATGTACTTGTTTCAGGTCAGTATTGCGGCACTACGAGTTTTAACAGTGGCTTTAGCAACCCCATGACTGCCAACAGCACAAACACCACGTCTGCCGATTTGTTTTATGCCTGCTACAGTGTGCTCACCAGCAGTTGCAACTGGGTTTATTACAGCGGTACTACCGGCGCCGATAATGCAGCCGACATCACCGCCGATAATTCGGGAAGAATCTGGGTAACCGGAGTTGTGAATAATGCAAGCAATGGCACTGGCAACGATGTGTTTCTTCGCAAACATGCCTGCACTGCCTCTTATGTGCCGGTTGTAAAGCACAATAGCAACGCACTTAGTCCTTATGTCAGCAGTTATTATCAGAACAATTACGCAGAAGTTGAGTGTCTCGGCCAAGCTTCAATTATCAGTGTAAGTGTTACGCCTCAAACCAATCTGAAAGTATCCATGACTGATTTTAGCGGTGCGATGCAGGCTACTACATCTGTGGTGATAACGCCCACTACCAATATGGGCAACAAAGGAATCCGTATGTTGCTGGAGGATACTGTAAATCATTGTGAAACGTTGTTGACCTATTTTATCACCCAGGTAAATAATCCGCCGGCAAACCTTATTATAACCGCTTCCAACATAAATATTTGTGCGGGAGGCACCGTGCAATTAACAACCAGTTTGGGAAATACCACCCATACTTGGATGCCAGGCAATCTGGTTACAAACGGAAACAATATTATTGTTACGCCAACGATCAATACTACTTATACAGCCACCATATTCGACGCGGTGGCTTGTTATTGGTCGGCCACTAAGATCGTTACGCTGGCCGCCAGCCCAACTGTAATTGCTTCGGCCAGCCAAAACACAATTTGTCCGGGGCAAAGCACCTCGCTTACAGCATCCGGGGCCAACACATACTCGTGGAGTAATCTGTTTACACAAGCAAGTCAGCAGGTTAGTCCATCAGTAACAACGGTTTATAACGTTACCGGTTCAAGCAATGGTTGCAGTGCAACGGTTTCGCTCACTATTACGGTGAATCCAATGCCAGCTGTTTCAATTGCCGCCTCAGCCACCCAGATGTGTAATGGCGAAGCTGCTATTCTTACGGCATCGGGTGCGCAAAGTTATACGTGGTCAGGAGGCGCTTCCGGCAGCACTATTATGGTAAGCCCTACTTTGCAAACCACTTATACTGTAACCGGAAGTGATGGCGTATGCGAAAACAGCAACCAAATAACACTTTTTGTTTCTGATTGTACTGGAATATCGGAAAGCGGTTTTACGGGTGCACCATTGCTTTATCCGAATCCGGCAAACACGTGTCTAATCCTTGAAAACACGGGTAATGGCGAGAAGGTAATGGTTTTTGATTTGTCGGGTAAAGTAGTGTTAGAGCAAGCGCTTACCGATGAGAAAACAAAACTGGATGTGTCGGCGTTCGATAGCAGTATCTACCTGCTTAAAATTGAGGATGGTAAAGGAAGAAGCACAAGAGCCAAATTTGTGAAAGAGTAAAACAACAATATTCTTTGTGAGTTCGGTGCGGGATTCCATATTTCTGCCGCATTATAAACACTAATTGTTCTACTAAAAGGGAAATTTTTCAGGAATTGAACGGAGCGAATTAAGTTCAGAAATGCATGTTGCCGGTTAAGTTGTAAATCCTGGATATGGATAGACTTAACCGGCAATTTTCTTTTTTAACGAAGTGTACAGGTTAAGTCAAATGACCCTTAACGCAAGCCTGCCTTTACGGATTAATTTCATTTATTTCGGGGGCCAAAATTATTTATTGCACCAATAGCTAAGAAATGGATGTCCTTTTCATCAATGATGGTAGGATATAATAACTAAAAAACCCCGCACCGGCGGGCGCCGGTAGCGGGGTGTTAGCCCTTTTGCCCAAACCTAAAAAGGCGCGGGGCCTGGCTCGCTCCCAAACCCAAAAAGGAGTTAGAGCCTAAATTCTGTAACTAAACCCAAAAAGCTACAGAATTATCCGTGGTTATAAACCCAAAAATAACCAGGATTAAATACAAATTTAATTCATGAAATGAAAAAATCAAAGTAAAAGGTAAAAAAGTTTGCTTTTACAGGGAATTTAATATCGTCACAAAAAAGTGTTGGAAACACCGGGCCATGCGGCTGGACGCGAATCTGTGTTTCCTGTTTCTGTTAACAAAAATCCGGAAAAGTACTTTCCACTTTTCTAAGGCATCAGCCCATTTTGGCAACGGCTTCTATGATGTCGTGTTTGGTTATAATGTGAACATTTCCGCCCATGTCGCGAACCAGCACGGCATTATTATCACGCGTTATCAGTTTGCTCACTTCCTCAATACTGGCCTTTTCACCAACTACCGGAAAAGCAGGTTGCATGAAGTTTTTTATGGGCATTTTTTTAATACCGCTGTTTTCGACCAAACGACTAAAAAGACTGCTGTCGTTTACCGAACCCACAAAGTTATTTCCGCTTTTCACTGGTATCTGCGAAATATTAAATTTGTTCAGCAGGTCAAGTGCATCGCTCACGGTTGCGTTTTCGTCAAGGGTCAGCAATTTCTGATTCTTATGATTGGCAACAAGGTCCACCGCTTTTGGTTTTGTTGCTTCCAAAAAATTACGGTCGCGCATCCAGTCATCGTTAAACATTTTTCCAAGGTAGCGTGTGCCGTGATCGTGAAAAATAATCACTACCACATCCCCTTTTTTATACATGTGTTTCATCTGCAAAAGTCCAGCCAGTGCCGAGCCTGCACTGTTTCCGGCAAAAATGCCCTCCTCGCGGGCAATGCGACGGGTCATTACCGCCGCGTCTTTATCGGTTACTTTTTCTTATTTTTCAATGATGTTGAAATCCACATTGGCAGGTAAAAAATCTTCACCAATGCCTTCAGTGATATAGGGGTAAATTTCATTTTTATCGAAAATGCCCGTCTCTTTATATTTCTTAAACACCGAGCCATAGGTATCAATGCCTAAAACTTTTACGTGTGGATTTTTTTCTTTCAAAAACTTTCCGGTGCCACAAATTGTACCACCGGTGCCCACACCTACAACCAGATGGGTTATTTTGCCATCGGTTTGGTCCCATATTTCGGGACCGGTTTGTTCGTAATGGGCCTGCGAGTTGCTAAGGTTATCGTATTGATTCGGTTTCCAGGCATTCGGGATTTCGCTCACGAGGCGCGACGAAACCGAGTAGTAGGAGCGGGGATCTTCGGGCTCCACATCGGTGGGGCACACAATCACCTCGGCACCAAAGGCGCGCAAGGCATCTACTTTTTCCTTACTTTGTTTATCGGTGGTGGTAAAAATACATTTGTAACCCTTAATCACCGCCGCAATGGCAAGGCCCATACCGGTGTTGCCGCTTGTTCCCTCAATAATGGTGCCGCCCGGTTTCAGGCGTCCGTCTTTTTCGGCGTCTTCAATCATTTTAAGGGCCATCCGGTCCTTAATGGAGTTGCCGGGGTTAAAGGTTTCTACCTTGGCGTACACATCGCAGGGCAGGTCTTTCACAATTTTATTCAGCTTCACCAGTGGCGTGTTGCCAATGGTTTCGAGGATGTTGTTGCAAACTTTCATGTAATAACTAATGAGGCTAAAGATAGGTGCTTTTAATGGGACGCTATACACATTTTATAAAGAACCAGGGCTAACTCATTTCCCCCCTCAGGCTGGTAGTCAGTAATTTTATACGTTGCGTGATGCTAAGTTTTTGTCCGAGCAAAAACATCAGTTTTGTGACTGCGCTCTCGAAGGTGAGATCGGAGCCACCCACCACGCCAATTTTTTTGAGATGCGAGCTGGTTTCGTACATCCCCTGTATTACCCTGCCCTCAAGGCATTGGGTTATGTTTAAAACAATAATGCCTTTTTTAATGGCAGCGGCCAGTTCAGCGGTAAACCAGGGCTGCGTGGTGGCGTTGCCGGCCCCAAAAGTTTCAAGTACAACGGCTTTTACACCCGGTGTATTTAAAATGGCAGAAGTTATTTTTTTGCTGATACCGGGAAACAGCCTGAGCACCGCAATGTCGTTATTTAAACCGGTGTGTACCCTCAGCGGTTTTTTTGAAGGCGGCATCAGGGCGTTTTTGTTATAACTGATACTTACGCCGGCTTCGGCAAGGGCCGGGTAGTTGGGCGATTTAAACGCATCAAAGTGCTGGCTGTTGTATTTAAACGTGCGGTTGCCGCGATAGAGTTTATATTCGAAGTAAATACAAACTTCGCTTACTACCGGTTTCCCATTTTGTTGCGCCGCTGCAATTTCTATGGCAGTAATCAGATTCTCTTTACCATCGGTGCGAATGATACCAATAGGCAATTGCGAACCGGTTAGTACCACCGGCTTGGCCAGGTTTTCGAGCATAAAACTAAGGGCGCTGGCCGTAAAACTCATGGTGTCGCTGCCATGTAATATTACAAAACCATCGTGTTTGCTGTAATTATCGCGGATCATTTCCGCCAGCCTTATCCAGACATCGGGGTGCATGTTGGACGAATCAATCGGCTGGTCGAAAGAAACGGAGGAAAGCTCAATATCAAACTTGCCAAGCTCGGGTATTTGCTGCGTAAGAGCCCTGAAGTTAAACGGTTTTAGCTCACCGCTCCGGGCATCCTGCATCATGCCAATGGTTCCTCCTGTGTAAATGAGAAGAACGGAAGTTTTTTTAGGCATACGATTTTTTTACTTCAAAGGAGATAAATCAAAATTCAAACGTCCGGAGTCAACGATCAGATTTGTGTGACTCCTCTTTAAATAAAAAAAGCAGGGTTTATAAAACACCTGCTTTTTTTAGCTGATTTAGAATGGGAGATCGTCGTTGTCGTCGGCACCGCCGGTAAATACCGGGGCCGATGGTGCGCTACCCTGACCGCCGTAGTTTTGCTGGCTGGCCTGCGCCTGTGGTGCGCCGGCTCCACCCTGCATGCGCTCAATGCGCCAGGCCTCAAGGGTGTTGAAATATTTTACGCCCTGCGGCCCATTCCACTCGCGGCCACGGAGGTTGAACTGGATCCGGAGTTCTTCGCCAGGATTAAACTGATCAAGCAGTCCGCATTTATCCTGCGTTACCTGAAAACTCACATGCTGAGGGTAAGGCGTGTTGGCCTCGGTGGTGAGCACAAATTCGCGTTTCTGAAAACGGTCGCTCACCTTTTGGGTGTCGAACTTCATTTTAAGTGTTCCTATTACTTCCATTGTATAGTTGTTTTATTTGTTTCTTAACTCAATGTGCTCAGTATAAAGGCTTGTTTCTTTTTGGGCGCCCGGGCGGGCTGCTGCGGGCTTCGCCTCGCTGCGGCTTTTTTTGATGCGGCTAACGCCTTCTCAAAAAAGAGCAAAACCCTTCGCATCCCTGGCGCAAAACCCGTTTACCAATTCGTTTTCTGAGTAAACAACGCTTTACCTGTGCAAGTTTTAAATTTAATTAATTAATCCAGCTTTCAAAACGGGCAGTTATTAAATTAAAGTAACAACATCCAGGCCTCTTTTGCCTTTCCGGCTTCAAGAAGGTTTTTGGCATACTGATGTTTTTCTTCAACAGAATCGAATACAGGTAGGTGCCTTTTAAACTCAGCGGTTTCTTCGGCCAATGGCACTTCTTCCACGCTGGCCATAAAGCCCAGGTTATTACCGGTAAGCACCTTGCTATGGCGGGCTTCCTCTGGAAGCCTGTCGAAGCCCACACAAATGGTGGTAACCGGTTTTTTTACTTCAAACAGGGCATCGCCCGCAGCCCGGCAATACCAGTTGTCGCCCATGCGCGCCACCAAATCTATTTTTTTTGTATCAATCTGATTGTCGGCGTTCAGCACGTCGCTGGCAATATGGATGCGGATAATTTCGCAGATCACCAGGTTGCCTGCCCCGCCGGCTTTGCCCAATTCTTTTACTTCGGTTACTTTACACTCCAGTTGTACGGGACTTTCTTTAACCCTAGGCGGCCTAACCAACTCGGATGGAACAGGGGTGAGGCCCGATTTTTCGAATTCGTTTACGCCGCGCGGAAAAGGACTGCTGGCCAGGCTGGTTTGGTGAACCATGTTGTAGTTAACCACATTGATCACGCATTCCGGCACTTCCCTCACATTCAGCAAGGTATCTTTGGGCGCTCCGGTACGTCCGCTGTATGCCGGCGAAAACACGGCCACCGGCGGATTGGATGAAAAGAGGTTAAAGAAACTGAACGGCGCCACATTTACCTCGCCGGCTGCGCTAATGGTGCTGGCAAAGCAAATGGGTCTCGGCGCAATAGCGTTTTGCAGGTATTTCTGCAAAATCTGCACGCTGAGGTCTTTGGGGTTGAGTGTTAACATAGCGGCATCAAAATTAATAAAAAGCAATGGCTGTTAAAGGTTTTATATGGTAGGGACCGGGCAATGCCGAAAGGCTTGAGGGAGGGATGCGCCGCGATGTTTGCGCCAGGGACAGAGCGGCCTGTTTGAGCTCCTTTGCTGCGGGTACTCTTTACAGCAGCAAAGAGCGAGTAGCGATGGCCCGGTGCCGGTTTGGATGGTTGTATAGTAGAATCGCAAACCGGCAGGCGCCCAAATTATGCCATGCGGGGTGTTTTTTTTTGAGTTGTCAGGGTTTGCGGTCGAGCCGGGTAAAGGCATAGACATAGGGCTGCTTCCAGGGAGTTTGACCCTGCCAGTTGGAAGATGGATGAATGATTTTTACTGTCACAAGGCAAAACACAGCCGTATCTTTAATAAGGTAAGTTGTGTTGAGCCTGGGCGACCGGTACTCATCATGTTTTATGCAGATGAGGCTATCGGCAAACACCGGAAAGTTTTTCCTGAAACAAAGTCTTTGGGTTTGGCGCGAGTTGTTTTTTAAAATCAGTAGCGCATCGCCCTCGGTAAAACAGGCGGCAATGTTTTGCCTGCCAATGGAGTCGAGGAGGGCTTCAACTTTTTGATGGGGCCAAATGGGTTCACCAACACCGGATGTACATGAGAATAGGAAAGTAAAGGCAACGCAACGAATTGCCGCACAAAAAAGCCTTTTATGGAGCTTTGCAGCCATCACATAAACCTAGCTGTTTCTGATTGGAGCTGAAAAACTATAATACAAATTTTAATT